>DATMXV010000154.1:0-4347 GCA_035561335.1 Desulfitobacteriaceae bacterium | reverse complement strand
CTTGAAAATTTTAAAATCTGAATAAGAATTAGGGAGATATTATGCAAAGAATAAGGTATATTTTAATCGGAAAATTAATGCTAACATTAATTTTCACCATAGGCTGTTCCGCCCAAAAGCCTGAGATATCTAATAAGACTTTTACTGAACAGGATATCCGGCAAGCTATAACAGGACTTATCGACGGAATAAACAGCGGAGATATCAATGCTGTAGAAAAATATGTAGGCTCAGCCAATTTTGTTGCTAAGATCTTGGTAGAAAAGCTTAATGAAAATATTAAGCTTTCAAATGTAAGAGATATAAAAATCCAGGGTACAAGCGCCCAGGCTACCGTTACCCTGGAAGTAGTACCATTGAAAGTAAATAAGGATATAACCTTGAATTTTAATATGACGGATGTTCTTTTGCTGGATAATCCGTTAGGATTACTGTCCCTACTTCTATAGCTACACATAAAAAAGGTTTACAATAACAAGTTTAACCGACCAAGCGGTCGGTTATTTTTTAGAGTTGGGGAGTAAGAGAATTATGAGAAAGAAAAAAACAAAAACAATTATAACAATATCTGTTATCGCTGTCATCTTAATAACAGGGGTAGGATTATTTGTCTCCTATTGCAAGGCTTTAGTCTCCGAAATGTTCAGGTTAAATGGAGAACTGCAGGCTGAAGGTTATTACATGGCTGAGTTTGAATTTAAAATGCTCGGCTGTGCCTATTATCTTGACAAAGGGCAATATTTAACTGCTTTTTCCAAGCTGAATAGTCTGCATAAAGAACTAAAAACTAAAAAAGGCTTAATTAAGGTTCCGGATTTTGCCGGTAAGAATGAGGAAATGGAATTTTACTTAAGTCTGCAGAATCCAAACACAGGGGCTTTTATGGATGACTCTTACCCTGTCATATATTATCTGGAGCCAACTTTAAATATCCTGAACCATCTTGAACAACTGGCTGAACAAACCGGGAAGCCGTTGCGCTTAAAATACCCGCTTAAATTTCTGGACGAAATCAATACTCCCGAAAAATTAAAGGGAGTTTTAGATGATTTAGCGACTGTCGGCTGGATTGGGGCAAAATTACCCAAGACTAATTATATGATGGCATCGTGCTATCACAATTATGGTCAACTGGAACGTAATAATCTGTATACTTTCTCCGCGGAGTGGAAACACGCGCTCCGGCAATGGTTCTATGAGAATCAGGACAGCAAGACAGGATATTGGGGGCCAAGATTACGGACTAACGGCAAGTTGCTTAATGAAGGGGATTTAAGTCCGACGTATAAAATTGTAACTATGTTTGCAGATGAACAGGGCAACAATATTTTCCCGGAATTTCCTTTGCGTTATAAAGAAGAAATGCTGAAAACTACCCTGTCCAAGATTTCCGAGCCTATGCCTGATGATGCCGGCTTAGCTGAGCTGCATGAATGGCAATTAACAAGGTATCACGGAATAAAACTGTTAACATGTTATTTATGGAACGGAGTATCTTCCGAAAACAAAAATGAGGTCCGCAAGGTCCTGGAAAACATTATGCAGGACAAGTTTGAAAAGTTCTATCTGGAAAAGGACGGTGCCTTCAGCTTTTATCCCGGCAGTAAAGAAGCAACCGTTGAAGGGACCGGTGATATGCTTGGTTTTTTAAATATCATCGGAGCATTATCAGGGGAGAAGCAGAAGCTGTTATGGGGTTCTCCCGCTAAGACCATCACAGATTTGGGAGAATATCAGGTTGCAGAGTTGCGGGAAAGCAACCTGGCTGTGCTGAAAGGTTCCCAGGGCCTCAATTCCCTGCGAATTTACAGGACTGATCCCGGTTCCGCTAGCTTTGCATCAGGGATTGTTTGTCTTTACTATCCGCAAACAACGGCAGTTTTAGATATTGTAGATTTACTTCCCAAAATGAACCAGTGGTTAAATTCGACATCACAAAATATGGGCAACTGGACATCAAAAGAAGCAGTTCTGGAACAACTGGAAGCGGTAGCGGTTGACCTGGTCCCGGTTTATATTGAGAATATGCCTTTCGATGTTCTTAACGGGATCCTGCAAAAAAACCGGGAAATTACCATGATTGGCTTTGATGTCCTGCAAATACCAAAATATAAAATAAAATTCCGGCTTAGTAATTAGTAAAGTGTATTAAAACTTGTAAGAAAGAGGCTGAATCCATTGCATACGAAACTTTATGCTGCCTATGGTTCCAATACAAACCGGAAACAAATGCAAAAAAGGTGCCCAAAAGCTAAGGTTGTCGGCAAGGGTGTGCTGAATAAATACAGGCTGACCTTCAGGGGCCCAAAAAACGGTGTAGCTAATATCGAAGAAGGCAACGGCGGAAGCGTTCCGGTTGTAATGTGGAGGATCACAGAAGCATGTGAAAAAGCCTTGGATGTTTATGAGGGTTTTCCCAGGCTTTATCTTAAAAAGGATATTGAGGTAGAAACTCCGGAAGGTACAGTCAGCGCTATGGTTTACATTATGGCCGGGGAATATGAAAAAATGCCGGCTAAACCTCATGAGTATTACTTGAATATCATTGCCGAAGGCTATGAGGAACATGGCCTCGCCCGGGATGTCCTGAAAAAAGCTTATGAGGAATGTCTGCAGGAAATCAACAATTCAGGGATATTATAAAATCCAGGCCTTTTCTTTAGAATATTAATTGACATATCCGGCTGTTCCGGCGCCTTTTCCCTTTAACTGCATGCGGATCGAACAGTCAAAAATCAAGGGATAGATTTGTTGGAGTAATTCAGAAGGGCAGTCGACTTCCGTTGCCCAACTCTCAAGTTTCCGGAGAATTTCCGCTTCCCGTTTCCCATCCCGGATACGGTCAGGATTTTTATACTTACCAATTTGCCGGACCAGTTTCATCCTGTCAGCCAGAAGCTGAACAATCTCCCGGTCGATGAGGTTGATTTTCTTGCGCAGCGGTTCAATTCCTGTATCTGCCAGAGGAAGATCAAGTTCCCGGTTCACACTGTGGGCAATAACTTGCAGATCCTGGATTAACTCTTGAAATTGATCCGGGGTCAAGGATTGGGCGCCGTCGCTTTTTGCCTCGGCGGGGTTGGGATGCATTTCGATGATCAGGCCGTCAGCGCCAACGGCAATTGCTGCTTTGGCTAAAGAAGGGATTAAGTCAATTCTGCCGGCAGCATGGCTGGGATCCACAATTACCGGTAAATGGGAAAGTTCCTTGGCCAGACTGACCGCACTCAAATCAAGGGTATTGCGGGTACTGGTTTCGAAGGTCCTTATCCCGCGCTCACAGAGGATGACCTGCTCATTTCCTCCTGCCAGGATATATTCTGCGGCATACAGCCACTCTTCAACTGTCGCTGATAGCCCTCTTTTTAAGATTACCGGTTTTCTGACTGTGCCCAGCTTCTTGAGAAGCTGGAAATTCTGCATATTGCGGGCGCCGACTTGAACAATATCCACCCGTTCCCCGACTGCTTCCAAACCCTGTTCATCCATAACTTCAGTTACACTGAGCAATCCATATTCTTCAGCCGCATCCGCCAAATAGGCTATACCCTCTTCACCAAGCCCCTGGAAATTATAGGGGGAGGTACGCGGCTTGTAGACCCCTCCTCTTAAAACCTTTCCCCCCGCTTCCTGGACAGCCTTGGCGGCGGATCTCATTTGTTCTCTTGATTCAACAGCACACGGACCGCCAATTATAATGATTTCTTTGCCTCCCAGGGTAGTGTTCTTGACATAAATTTTGCTTCGTTCATCTTTTAAGCCTGCTAATGGCAGATTCATACAGAGTTCCCCCTCTAATAATAATAGTCCACGGCCGTCCCTGTTTAGGACGAAAGCCGTGGACTTCCGCGTTACCACCTAATTTGGCCGATTGGCCCTCCTCAATTCAGAGTACAGGATAATTTTCCTTTTTCTTATCAAGCCCTCAGGAGTATTGGAAAAAATAAAACCTCTCATCCCTGCAGGGACGAGAGTCTATTCTCGCGTTACCACCCAACTTAGCCTTATGGCCCACTCGATTAAGGTACAGGAAAATCCGATACCCCCTTCTTTATAACGGGGAAGAACCGTCCAAGCCTACTAACAAACTGTTCAGCCGACAGCTCAGGAGGGAACTTCGCACTACTTACACCATAGATGAGCTTGCAGTCGGTGGCTCTTCCTCCCTGAGAAGGTGACCATAGCCTACTTTTCTCCGTCATCGCCTTTAAAGAAAATTTTTCATTTGTATTATTATACTCTTAACCGCAGCAAATTTGCAAGCCGGCAGAAAAATTTTCCTGATTAACTTAAAAAAAACTCTCAAGGTAACAATTTGGAAAAGAAAAAAATTACTGGATCAAATAA
>DATMXV010000153.1:0-14155 GCA_035561335.1 Desulfitobacteriaceae bacterium | reverse complement strand
CTATATAACACATAAGTTCTATTTAATAACGGGATATAATCGTTTTAGTTTTATCCTTGCATCATCACATGAAAATTGCCAGTCAACACTTTTTTGATTACGGTTACGCTCAACATACCATGCTTCCAGTTCATTATTAAGATCGTGCAAATTATCAATACGCCGACTTCCAAGACATTGGGGGCCAAGTATGGATAACTATATTTCTGCTATATTAAGCCGGCTTCCATGTTTGGGGGTATGATGTATCTCCAGTCGTTTCGCCATGAACATTGCTTCCTCCGGTTGGAATGCCTTATATAACGATGAGATATTATGTGTGTTAAGATTATCCATACCAGTACAACTTTCTCAGCATCAGGATACTGTTCTTTTAATAACCATTTTATATGATGCGCCCAATTTTTTGTGCGGCGTTCATTTGCATCAGCATAGCGCCATCCGCTTAATGGTTCTGTGAAAAGAAAAATACTGCAAGTGCCTTTTCTAATGTATTCATTATCAATACGCTCGGGCTTCCGGATTCCATTTTTATCTTGCAGCGTGCATCGGCAAGAAGCTGTAATGGTTTTTCATCCATGCATACAACTGGAAAATTCTTATCATAAGGTCCGCTGTATACGTCAAGGACATCTTCCGTTGCCGCGACAAAAGCGGCATTATGTTCGGGAGGAATCCACCAGCATTTTTTCAAGTGAGGCTTAAGTTGGTTTTTTTTAGGGTCCGTTTAACCGTCATATGGGAAATGGAATCAACATAACCAAGTTCTACACATTTGTCCGCGATCAGTCGTAATGTCCAACGTTCATATCCTTTTGGAGGTTCACTGCAGCAGATGGAAATGATGTGGGCTTCAAGATTCCCATCGACCTTCGGTTGTACAGGTGGCGTTTCACATTTCTTCCTGTACAGGGGCCTTCCAATCCGAATTCAGCAAATGCCGTCCTTACGTTCTGAACGGTTGTCGGTGTTGTATCAAAGCGTTTCGCGGTTTTTTCTACATCACTCAAAAATTAATAGTTGGCAGCCAAGAAATTTAGGTTAATAATTGTTTTATTATGATATAGAATCTTATTTTTTCTTATTTTTATAGTCGAACTGTTACCACTAGGTGTGGTGTGTAAAATTTCATCACCTGGGCCCCTCTTTTCATACATGATTCTGCAAACCTGTAGCATCCTGTTTTGCATACCAAGTTCTTTATATATTTGTCCTGAAACCAAATCTATATAATTTTCACCACGCTGTTTTGCTTCATTAAAGTTAGTGCCCAATATATTGACGGACATCATTAGCAGTTTTTTTACCTATCTTTGGTGATTTTTCTTCTATGAAGAATAGCCTGACTTGTTGGTCGTTGAACCAGGCTTTTTGGACCAGATAACGTTTCGTTACCATGCTTGCCAAATCTTCCAAGCCACTTAATACATTCAAATTCATCCTTACTTAAAGGCTGTCCGTCAAAGCCCTGCCGATTCCAAAGACCGCTAGCCTTAATTTCAAATACAGGGTTCTTAAAACCCAACCAACTATTACTTCTTTCGTGCATTTATTTTCGAGAATCGGCTGAAAGTAAAAAATTAAATCGCTCACTCAAACAACCCACACCCTTGGGCTTTGAAATCCTCTATCTTATCCAATAGTTCCTCGGTGGTTATTTCAAAATACTCCGCCATGCAATCGAGGCAGTAGAAACGCTTTACTTTTCTGCTCAGCAATTTCTTGTTGAGTCCTATATGGTTTTTGTTGGCTATTAACACTCCGCATACAAAACACTTTTTGGTATCCATGTTATATCTCTCTTGTGGAGAACAGTGGTACGTCTTTTCCCCTATACTCGCTGTCAAGAATACCCAGTTGTAGCTTTATGATATCTCTCATCATCCTTGCCCGTCTTAAGCAGTAGCGGGTGAACTCGGTGGCGCTGATATCCTGTGCCGTCCGAACGCACGGGAACAGCAGCTTTAAGTATGCGGTAGCAATGCGCTTAACGGCCTCTGTATCTCTGGTGTCCGCGGCTTCCGGAACTTCCACAAGCTGGTCAACAATAGCACGGTAGGTCATATCACTGCGCAGTTCGTGCATGATGGAACAGAAGTATTCTGAGTTAAGCGCCCAACCGGAAATTTTCAGGTCATCGTTCATACGGGGAATATTCCAACCCTTAATAAATCCATGGAATCGCTCAATGAGGGCCGACTCGTGAAATACGGAGGGGAGTTCTTCAAACATATTTGTATAGCCGTCGTTATCCATAGTTTCCTTACGAATGTTTCCGCAGAGAATAACTCCGGCATCGGCGGTGCCTTCATAGTTGCCAACGGTATAAATCCCCGATTCCAAGTAGCCCTTCATGGCGGCACGCATTTCGTCTACATCGGTGAAAGAAATGGTCTGCACTTCGTCAAGGGTAATAAAGTCATTACCCGCCACTAACCCTTCCGTGCGTTTGGATATGTCATAAAACATCTTCGCACGGCTCATAACTCCGCCGGAGCTCAGCCAACCAAAACGGCTGACACGCCCGAAAAGGTATGACTTTCCCGTTCCTTTGGGGGCAAGTTCTATGAGATTTAGCCGTTTTTCCACGAATGGCAAAAGCCTTGTGAGCACGGTCAGCTTCTTCTCTTCGTCCCCTTGGTAACCAGCTGCATTATAATCTACAGCTCCTAACAGCACATCTATCCATTCGGCAGTGGCGAACTCTTTGCGTGCGTCCTTGTAGTATTCCAAATCTATGGAGTAGGGGCAAAAGGCTTTGAAATTAGTCAGCTTTATCTTGCCTGGAAGCTTCCGTACGTCGTCGGGGTGGCGGTAGGCGATCTCAATCATACCCCATGTTTCCCGCCCCTTCACCAAGTCGTCTTTGCAAGCATCCCAGACTATATCTTCAATGATAGTCTGCTTACCGGTTAGGCCAAAGTCCGGCAAAGAAAAGGAAACCTCTCCGGTTTTGATGTCTATATCTGCGGATATCTTCGCCAGGAACTTGACACGTTCGTTGTCCTTAATAATACGGTTCTTGATTGCCGTCCAGTCGTCTTTGCGAGGTAGGTAGGTCTTAACAAACTCTGCCAGTTCAGCGGGTTCAAAAGAACCGTTCTCATCGGCGAAGCGTTTCAAAAGCCAGTCCCGCATAAAGGAGGGCAGACTTAAAGAAGAGAAGAAATTGCTTTTCTTTAAGTCTTTGTAAACCACCATTTCATCAAAGCAATTCCTCAGTTTTTCTATCATGAAAGCACCTCCTAAAACAAGTCATCGAAAGCATCATTTTTCTTACCGCTTCCTGTTTGCACGGTGAACTTCAGCCGCTCAATAAGGTTGTCACCTTCGTATACATCGGCAACATAATCCCTTGCACGCTTTATATCCTTAAGAACCACGGTATGATGGTTGTCATCAGCTTTAATGGCTTCATATCGTTTCTTTTCAACCACCAAGGAGACTTTGTCTAACTTAGACTTGGAAAAGATCGTGAGCTGGGCAACGGTACCCATATTAGCCGTAATGATCGTCTCTACAAATTCAACATGGATACTGCCGTCTTTCAATCTCAGTTCGATAACAGGAACAACCACTTCCTCCAAGGACGCCCCGCCGTGAACTTCTACATTAGCCGCACGGCTGCCCTTGAACCTGCCATAGTCCGCTAAAACCAAATAGCCATTATCGCTTTTAGCAGCAAAAGGTAAATCGCACCCCTCAAAAAAAGGGCAGCAACGGCCGGAATGTTCACCCTTGGTGTCCGTTTCGTATTTTTCCTCTTGCTCTTTAATGACTGCAAGTCGGCTTGCTCCGTGGTCGCTAGCTATCAACACCTTTTTACAATCGCGCAAAGCTAATTTAATAGCAGCCTCATTTAAGACCTCTGCCACGATATCCAGTTCTTGTGCAAGATGAATGGGCAGCTTGTTGTCTTGATAATTATACTTGCTGCTGCTTTTGTGCTTTATCTCGTCCAGCCGTTTATCATGTTCTTTTTGTATTCCCTGCCATTCATCATAAAAGTCACGGTTGTTACATGTGTTTGTAGGCAACTGTACCTGGGCGATGTAAATGTTTATATCAAGGCCCAAGTCTTTACACTTTGCTTGAATAAATCCTAAAAACTCTACGCCAAGGGCATCTAACCAATACAGGTAGGTGCTGTCTTTATCAATTCGGTCGAATATCTCATTACGGGTATATAAACGGTTGTACACGCGCTGTGTAGCCAACTCTCGCACTTGCTCATCAAATTGCGACTGGATTTGGTTGGATAGTTTCTGTTGCTTGTAGTCCTCAAAATATTGGCTGAAAAGTCCGCTCAATTCACCACAATCGAACATATAAGGACGCAAGTATTCCCCGAGTAAGGGAAAGACGACAACGGCTCTATTACGGATCACCCTGCTTCCGCTCTTTGAATAGCAAGCAATAATCTCTTCACGCTCGCAAAGTTTTGTATCGGTTAGATTGTAGATACTCTCTGCAGGATTTTTGCGGTTTCTTGCGACAAACTCTGCCACTTCAGGGTCGGAAAACTTTTCAATAAGTATTTTCCGCTCGACATAGAACTTATCAAATCGCCTGTCGGTATGCTTTACCGTAGTAATTGCATCCAGTACATTTTGAGAAAAGCTATCAAAACTCGCTGTATTCTCCAAGACATACCTCAAATAACTATTCGAGAGTCTATTAAGATTCGTCTTCAATGATATAAAGTAAAGCCAATTCACAAACCCGCTGCCGTGGATATATTGATTCCACATAGTTTCGAGGTTGCCGGTTAACCCATACATGTTGAGTACGGCATCAAGGCTTCCGGCAGTAGAAAGCTCCCTCAATAGTTCCGTCCACTGCTCATCATTTCCGCAGGAACGTGGTAAAGAGAACGCCAATACAAGGCGCTTCACCCCATCGTAGGCATCCTTAATGGTCCGCACGCTGAGCAGTGAATCCTCAAACTGCAAGGCGGACTTCACGCTTATATTACCGCTTTTACCCTTCTCCAGTTCAGCCAGTAACGCCTTCATTCCCTGCCGAGCAGGGATATCCAAGGTGTCGGGTATAAAGGTAATGGTAATATCACTAACGCCGTTGCCGATAAAGCTAACTCTGCGACTATCGAAACGAGTCCGATCTTCGTCTACAAGCTTTTTCACTGTCGCAGTTACGCTACGCAGTAACAACATCGCCTTTGTATGATGCAAGTTTAAGTCTTTCAGCTTCGACAGCTCGTTATAAGCAGACTGCCCTCCACGCAAGGCCAGATACTCGCCCAAACCCACAACCACTACCTTGCTGTCAGCGTGATTGTGATCAGAAGTAGACAACTCATCAATGAAGCGGCCAAGGTCGGGACGTTTATCGTCGCCACAGTAGGTGCTTAAGTTCACGACACGAAACCCTCTTGAATTGAGAGCGTTCTTAACTTCTATATAATTCTCATCACCCGCCACGAGAAAGAAAGGTGTGTGAACGTCAGAAGACAGATATTTATCCACGGCACTTAGCATATTACTTCCCTCCGCTCTCGATAATCTCCATTCCCACCATCATATTCTCTTTTACTAAGCGTTTCAGATAGCCTTTAAGTGTAGTATCGTCCATACTGTCGATTTTCCGCAAGGCCTTGTCACTCCCACCCGCGTCGTATTCATTTTTGGCCATGCGCTGAATCATTTGCTTAACGCTAGGATTGCCGTACCACTCATAAGGGTCTATGGAAAGTTTTTTATATAACTCCTCTTGAACTTTTGCCGTATCGGTCAACATCGTCACATACTCGCCGATGGTCTCCTTGCGAAAAGCGGCGAGACGTTTCTCCTGATCTCCTAAATCCTCAAGGAAGCTCGCCGTTTCTAGAAACTCTATGGCCGCTTGTATTTCTGTGTCACTTGGACTCGTACGGCTTAAAGTATCAAAGGTTTTCTTGGCCGCGTCAAACTCTTTCACTGGCACCATACACAGAATCGGCATCGTGTAATCGCTCGACCATTTTTTCGGCGAGGCTGCGCCGGATTTCTCTTTCCACAAGGCGAGTAGCTTTGTTTTTAACTGCCCTTTTCTGTAGATTTCCACTTGCTCTTTGACTCTAAAGTTGCACTCGGTCCTGGAAAGAGTATATATCCCGATAGGTAGTTTGCTCCGTACGCTGTCTATATCGCTTTCCGAAAGACCCTCTAAATAGGGTTCATAGGTTTTCTCAAAGGTTTTTGTCATATCACCCAAAAGGCTGCGGATAGTTTGCCTTTGTGCTTTGAGTTCATGATAGAAGTTCATTAAATCGACTGGCAAAAAATCATCTTGCTTATAGATTTTTTGCATATAATCAAGAGATTTCCCGAGGCTGGGATTGACCGCCTTCAGGCTTTCCCAAGATATAGGCACAAACTTCAGCCGCTCCCGCCAGTTCGAAAAACACTTGCTTAATGAATTGGCATTAGTGTCAAGTATGCTATTGCTCTCTAAGATAATGCCATACTCTATAAGCAATTTACGGATTTCAGCTTCGCCCATGGACTTATCCCAATAGCCTGAATATTTCACGTTAAAAAGGCTATGGATATCTTCAAGCATATTACCCTCTGCACCAATTTCCCTGGCCAGTTCCAGTATCCTACCACCTTCAAAGCGGTTCAAAAACTTCCTCATACCCTTTTGACAGTTTTCCTTTGTCAAGAAGGTCGCGAGAGTATCGCCAAGGGAAGGTTTCGCTATGGCAATTTTTCCAAGCTCCATCGCTTTATTATGGGTGTCCTTCCCCTCGCTGGGCACAAACTCCATATATTTCTCGATCACGTCAAAAACGCCATAATCGTCAATCTCGGCAAGGCACCAGATCGGCAAACCCAAAGCCTGCATCTTTGTCCGCACCAACTGCGCCGCTTGCCCAGGAGATGTGCACTGGTTTTGTGTTAGTTTGAAGGCTTTTTCGGTTAAAGCGTAGAAGGCCATCTCTTCTGCCGTCATCTTGACCAGGTAGGTATCTTTGTATTTAGACGCCTTTGAAGCATCTATATAAGTTCCTATGTAATTGCCCAGCATGTCGCCCATTATTTTGCTCGTCATAGATTCGTGGCCATTTTGAGAATCAATGTAACGATAGATGTTCCCTTCGTATGCATATTCTTTCAACAAAAATCCAGCTAGAAACGCCGACATATTGCATGGCGCAAAGCCGAACTCATTGGTTAGTGTGTCATAAATTTGGCGGGCGGAAATCTGCCCATCACTGGCAAAGGTGCTCTCTACCACAGCGTCAATATGAATCTTGATTTTGGATATAGGTAGTGTAGGCTGATGCTTCCAATACTCATCTGCCTTCCAAACGGTAGGCAAAATATGTTTTTCAATTCCTGCAACAGCCCCGCTTGAAGACTGTGTCAATCCGCTCTTTGCACTATTCAAACCTTGGGTCAATTTCAGCATGCTTTCCGTAAGCCCTTTGGCGAAATCAAAGGTTAGCTCATAACGCTTCACAACCTCGCTTTGCAAAGCCCCAAGCACCGCTTGTCCATTAGGGTACTTATCGCCTTCCGGGTTGTGATAAGAATACACAATAAACTGGCCATCGTCTATACGGTTCTTCCAGTCGGTATCCAGTATGCCCTTAGCTTTACTGTTGTTGTTTTTGGACAGCTCGTTCTCATTGCCGTTGTAGTACATGGCAAGAGCAGAGTAGCCAACGTATTCCTCAAAACTTTCCACACCCAAAGGCGTAGACAGCGCATCAATAAACAGGATGTTCTCATACTCTTTATTCTGCGCCGCCTCCTTAATCAGTTTACGGAAGGCAACTTGCTCGCTCTCATCTTTAGCAAAAGCAATAACGGAATAAAACCGCCAGCTTTTCTCTACGGCCTTATCTCGCAATCCGTTGATGGTACGTGTAAAATCCGCCATGGTGACGGCCCGCAATTTGCCTGTTCCCGCTTCTGTTTCAAATCGCAATTTCAAAGCCGGAGTAAGGTTTAGCACTCCTGCAAGCCCGCCTTCGGACACTAGCTTGGCTGTGGTTGTGGTTTTTCGTAAATTTTCCTTGTGTTTATCAATCTTAGCCTGGTCGCCGGCCATAGCGGCGGCAGCGTAAACCTCCATGTTGTTGCCGATGGGCTTTTTGTATAGAACACCATCTTTGACTAGTTTTTTTGCTAAAGCTCCACATTTTGGTCTTTCCAGGTAGGGAATGCCCTCGAAGGCCAAGTCAAGGTTTCTGTCAGTAACTTTGAATAAATCCACTGTACTACCAAGCCTCTGGTCGATGGCTTGCATAATAAGAATAGTTTTAAGTACCGCTTGCTCATCTAATCGCAAGTTTTGTTGGCGAGGATAGGTATCCAAAATAGCCTGAATATCTGCTGTGAGATTGCTCCTACCTTTTTCATAGAAGAAATTCCACAACAAATCTACAGTCAGTAACGGGTGATCGTCCTCAGGTCCAGTGTTGTTTATGAACCATTGGAACGCTTTCACGTCATCGGTGTTAGAGGTCTTGATAAAGTCAAACATACTGCGTTGATTCGATTCGAAGACGGATGCAATATTTTTCAAAATCAAAGCAGCCATGGGATGGATAGGCATGACGCCCTTGATAACCTCTTGATCCATAATTTTGGCAGACTCGGCAACCGCTTTGCGTGATGTAGCGAGCCAACTGTTTAAATCATCTGCCAGCTTATTCCACACTGGCTTTGCCGCGCTCTTTACATTGAAAGCATTGTTAATTAGATTAAAAGCAATATTGTCGGGAAGTGTAATTTCCGAAAAGTCAAAGCGTTGCCGAACAATAGACCAGCTTGGATCATTATCAAGGATCAGCCCGCTGGTTTGATGGGTTACAACGATAAAATAGAAAGGTTTATCTTGGCATAAAGCTGCCAGTTTTTGAAACTCGTCAAGGGCACCTCTATTCTTTTTGAAATATGCACTAAACTCGTCCCACACGAGTACGATTCTAATATCATTTTGGTTGATGATGTCTTTTAGCCAAGCGATCAGTCTATCTGTGTCCAAGGTTAATGCAGTGATGCCCTCTCTGCCTGCCAGATAGAAAATGTTGTCCATCAATTCCTTGATATCACCGCCTTTGCGCAGTGTGCTTAGCACCTCATCGGCAGAGGACTGTGTGAATTTGCCGCCGTATTCCGGCTTTTGGAGCAGCTTATCAAAAAAATCTTTGTGCGTAGGTTCGTCAATCCACGCGATAACACTGTCTTTCAGTGTATTCTCCCCGGTATATTTTACCTTCTGCGCGATGAGCGCGGACTTGACGCTGTTTTGAACAGCAAAGAGTAAATCCCGGTCACTGTTAATGCCACCGGAAGCATATCGATATGCCGTTATAATGTTCTTATTCTTATGCCCCAAAAGCTTCTGCAACAAGTCATGCTGATTCTTAAGCGGTTCGTACTTGCACCAATATTCTTCCACTTCTTTGTTTGGAACTTCAAGAATTTTCTTCAAGGCATAGGCGCATTTGGATTTACCCGTGCCATATGCACCGTGAATCCATACAGAACGCTTATTATTAGTACGGGCAAGCATGCTCTCCACGCTTTTCAAAAGTTTTATAAAAGTTTCGTGGGGATAGGTGTTGTCCCAAGGCGCGCCCGCGTTAATTGCCGAATCGTCGATACAGGGGAAATAGTTTTCGTCTATATCAAAATATTCATAGTACTTATCAGCCATCTGCCTTACCCTCCTCAGAATAAGCCGAGCACATCGGCTGAATTCTTATCTTCTTTCAGTGTAATTTTGTCCAAGTCGTTGGTGAAGGTGGCGTTTATGAACTCCGGGTATTTGGCGGTTAACCCCAACAGTATGGGAGTCATAGCCTCACGGTCTAAGCCAAAGATACGGGTAGGAGAAATGCCGTCACGATCGATAGTATCGTTTAGCAGGGTGGTCAGCGTAAATTCTTTGTAGTCGTTGCACTTCTCGGCGAACTTGTAAAGGGCAAAAAGGATGACACGGGGGTCGGATAAGTTGCAGGTTGTACGCACAAGGTCACCTTCGTCGGTGACGTGGCCGAAATTTAGTTTAGTGCCGAGTGGGATCTCGGTGAGACGTTTGTAGGATTTTACGATGGACTTTGCATCTTTTTCCTTCACGGTAATAGCAGTCAACATATCCTCAATATTTTGTCGTGGGTATCTACGCCCTACATCTAAAGTTCTTACATACCATTCTATTTGGGGATTTTCATTTACAAGGTTGGTAAGTATAAGCCCTTGGGCTACATCGCTTTCCCAGCCAAGGTTAACCACAAGATCGGCAAAAGGAGAAAAATGGTTTTTATCCATCAACTTCGAGTCTTTAAGAAAGCGTTTGAACTTTTGTATTTGCATAGGCCCCAAGCTATGCTCGGCGAAAAACGCTTCTTTCCTGTCAAAATACTGGATGAGCCAATCGATCTTAGGTGCGTGGTCAGCAAATGAATTTAGACTCTTCATCGTTTTTTCTCCTTCATATGGGTGGCGCAATGAAAGAAACATCAAACACCCATTTTCTATTGAATGGCATTCGTAGCAGTGAATGCAGTTTTTTATATTAATTCGATTGCTTTCATCAAAACTGATACATGCATTTCGGCAGTTTCCTTCACAGACCTTACACGCCTTGCAATATGCCGCCTTGCGGAACACTTGACGAAATAGTTTTCCAAAAGAAGGCATATCCCGCAGCAACGGTTCGCTGATAGATACTACATACCCCTCTTTCGTAGGCTTCAATGAAAAGTCAACCGTTTTACCCTCAAATAGCAGTACATAATGACTATTCTCCCCGGTAACCTCTCCCAATGTCTTTATCCATTCGCTCCAGTTGGAGTGGGGTGAAATAACTTCTATGTTCAAAAATCCATGGCTTGTGCGTTCTTTGCATCGAAAAAGATTATCAGTTAAGTCTCTACCATTTTTTCTTGCGCTCCAACCTCCATTAATAACATAGGAATTAAGCTCATCTTTTCGTTTTTTATCTCCATTGTGTTGATCTTTTACTATATCAACAAAGGTATCCACTTCTCTCTGATAACTACTCCGCCGTAAATAATCCGGTGTACCACCTGACATGGGGCAAAATAAACAACCGGCTCTTGCGTTACCTTTTTTATAAGTTTCATTTATCATGATTTCATTTGCATATATATAAAGCCAAATTTCCGCTGAAGTCCATTCCAGAATCGAATTGTGACTGTACTGGCCTTTCTGCTTTTTGCCGTAGTTCTCGTACTCATATTTACTGCGGTTAATGCTCTCCTGTGCTCTCACGCCCACGAAGTCCAACCCAATAAAATCATTTTTTTTCGTCACATACCGCAATTTTAACGTCTGCGGCGCACTTTTATGCACACTGCAACACCAGCGTAAAGTTCTAGACGGTGGACCGAACATCTCCCAGGAATCTTTGGGACTAAGGTGTGACTCTGCCTTATAAAAAGCTATCCCCTCAGCCTCGCACTCTCGGTGTGTCTTTTCTATCACGTCATAAGTATCTGGGAACTCCATGCCTGTGTCGCCGAAGACTACGACAAAACTACCATGGGGCAAGGTCTTCTTTACTAGATCCAATAGCACTAAACTGTCTTTGCCTCCGGAAAAGGCCACATGGAAGATGTCAAGTTTATCTTTGTATTTTTTATAGACGGCGATAATCTTCTTAACCGTGGTATCCTCGATAATCTCCAAGATATCGCGATTTTTGCTTATCATACCTTCGATATCAACGGTGCGCAACAGGTTACCGTTTGGCTCCGGTGTAACAGGGTTGCCGCTTTCATCCGTTGGGATGACAATCTCCGGTGCATTGTAGAGATTACCGCCTTTTAACTTGGCTACGAGCTGCCCGCGATAATAATAGGCGTTTGCCTCTGCCCACATATAGGGCAAATCCGTCTGTTTATCATAATTCCAATATTTATTAAAACCCAATACATCCAGTTCTGTGGCATACACTGGGCGAGGCTCTTTGCTGAATTTAGTGGGGAATAGGTTTAGCAGTATCCCGCCGGTCTCAGGATCGTAGGTGTAGGAATATATGACTACCGTCCCCTTTCTCTAAGTATTTTGGCATGGTTCAGCAGTGCATCAATACCGGACCAACTGTGCTTGCCGATATAACCGTTTGTATATAAAAACTCTAATACTTCTCTCTTGTTTAATACCACACTGGATCTCGCCACTACGTCAGTCATAATGTCCCGATAATTAAATTCACAGTTCTTGCGGACAATAGCCCCGCAGTTCTTGGAATTCACTGATAAAACCTCGAAGCGAAACTTATGGCTAAATCGTCGGACATAGCTTTCCAGTAAAAACAGCGTCCACGGTTGTCCTACATGGGGGAAGGCAGCAAAAGTGGTTACCGAACGCAGGGGTATGTAATCCTCGGGGCAGAAATTATCCAGTGCGGCGTCGATGGTAACCACATCGAAGTTCACCAGTTTTTGAGCCACATAGGTAGTGGCATCGATCCGCACCATAACGGCATAGGCGGCCTCCATGGGTATCCAGCGGTGACTCTCCCCGGTCAGTTCTCTCTCAAAAGCCAATAAGTCATCAAGGGTACACTGCTCCAAGGTACGGCAATGCTTCTTCATAATCTCTAAGGCGTCCAGCGTAATTCCTTTACGCGTGACAATTTTCCCGCGCCGCTCGTATTTGCCGTCAAGGCATATACGAAAGATCGTGTTATGGAGAGCGGTAACGGATAACTCAAAATTCTGTTCGGCGATGTTATCTAAGGGAATATCCGCAAGGGAGAGGTACCCATTTTGATTATATTGCTTCGTTGCGAAAGTTCTGATGATTTGCTTTTCCTCTTCTGTGATATCAAACCTACTTATATGAGTATAAGTTTCAACCGTATTCCAGATGAAGTCGCCGTTTTGAGACAGCGTCCACTTTATTTTATCCAGCGGTATATAGGGTAGCATCTCAGCAAGCTGCTCGTAGTTAAGGAGTATACTGTGCTCAAAACAATTTACCAGTTCGCTTTCCAGTGTAATATTACCTTCTTTTGTGAAATAGCTTCGGGCAAATACAAAATCCGGGCAAAGAGTTTTTAGTATGCCTTTCAGCATATCCGCCGACACGATGCCCTTATTAAAAAGCCAGTTTTCGTGCTTGTCATAGAAGGTAGTGTAAAATATCAAGCCGCTCCCGCACCCAAAAGCGGTGAAAACGATTTTTTTTAGATTTTCTCTAGTTTTCTCGGACACTACATACACTTTGCCGTCAAATATGGTGCCCGCCATCAAAATTTCATCTCGTAAAGCTTCATCGCTTATCACTAACTCCCCGCCGTAATCTTCCAAAGTAAACCTGCGGAAACGGTTAAGTTCTATAGGCGAGTCGATTCTAAAACCGTTTTGAAAGTGGGTGGTTAGAATATCTTTTATGGAAGGTACACCTGCCTTAGGGATTCCCATTGATGAATCAATCTGCGTCTGTACCATGGTTTTTAGATATGCTTTCTCCTTAAGGAACTGCAAATACAACCGTCCAACCTTTATGAAGGTCGCATAGGTTTTTTTTTCTGTAATCCTGAACAATTTATTAGCTAAGATTTTGTTATAAACCTCACTGAATACACGGTAGTTCGTGATTTCCCATAGGGTATCCGAAACAATCTTTTTTCGCACAGCGTATTCTGAGGTTCTCTCCATACAGGCAACAATCACTTCTGGTGAATAGTTCTTTGCATGCCCATCTGCAATCCAAGCCCAAAAGGCTTCACGGATTTCATTAACCGTAAAGGTGGTCGCCACATCGGTGTTTATATTCGCATTTGTCATCTTTTTTTCAACCGCCATAAGATTTGGCTCCCCCTAGCTAGCTTGCCATCATTATCCGGGACAACTTCTGTAATATTTCCTAAATCGCATTCCAAAGCCATGCAAATCAGAATCAAATGTCGGGGTTCACCTTTTCTCCCTTCCAAGCCTTGCCAAGGAGGTCGGGCTAACATTTGCCAACTTACACAAATTGCTTGTATTTTATAGTCAATTAAGTCAACCCCTTAGGTGTCAATAGCAGTCAGTGCCTTTCTTAAGAAATAGCTTTTGGGGAAAGTGTTTTAAATGTCCCAAGTAATTCCAGACTTGCTCGCGAAAAAACTAATTATTAAAAGAATCTTCTATAACCATTTATTATCTCACTTTCAATACGAGAAT
>DATMXV010000152.1:0-3097 GCA_035561335.1 Desulfitobacteriaceae bacterium | reverse complement strand
TATTATTATCAGTTTTTATTATTTACTACGCTTGGCTAGAGGAGTTTTCAGGGGTGAGAAAATGGAGTCGAGTTTGACAATAATGTACCTTGAGAAAGAAGCTCATGCCAAAAAGCTTGCGCATTTTTTACTTTTTCATGGCGGCAGTGCTAAAGACAGGTTGGATGCCGGCTTAAGGTTAGGCCAAATATTAAATTGTCAAAACCTCACCGCTTCAGGTCCCTGTCGGCAATGTTCTGCGTGTCTCAAAATACTTTCCGGTAATCATCCCGATGTTTCCAAATTAGAACCTTTGAAGACCAGCATTGGCATAGAACAAGTATTAACCTGGCAGGAACGGTTGTACCGTAAACATTATGAAGGGAATTATAAAGTTTTTTTAATTGAAAAGGCTGATCATTTAACAATTCCGGCGGCAAATGCTTTATTAAAGGTTACAGAAGAGCCTCCGGAGAGAACAGTAATTATTCTGAGCGCAGAGAATGAGGAAGGAATTTTACCTACTTTAAGAAGTAGGGCTCAAAGCACCTTTTTTCCCACAAGCACTAAGGAAAAATGGCTCGAGGGTTTAGCTGATATTGATTCCGGGGAAGCTGAACAAGCTTTTCAGCTAAGCGGCCAAAACCCGGATTTGGCTCTGGCAATTATGAAATATGGAATTAACTCTGTTAAAGAATGGTTGGATAAATTTTGGCAGGTTATCGAAAAAAAAGATTTTTTGGCCCTTTTTCCCCTGTTTCCCCTGGAAAAGGAGTTAGTTCTGATCTATTTGCAGGTTATGGCTGCTCAAATCAGAGAAGGACTAAAGGAAGGCCGTTTTTTGGCGGCAAATTTATTAGCTGTAAGTTATGCGCTTGAGGGGCTGCGGCAGCAGGCTAACCCGAGATTGGTTATTGAAGTTTTAGTATTGCAATTATTCCAGCAAGGAGGAACTCTGCGTGGTTGAAGTTGTGGGAGTTCGGTTTAAGCAGGCCGGTAAGGTTTATTATTTTTCTCCGGGTGATTTGAAATTAGCAAAATATGACAAGGTAATTGTGGAAACAACCAGGGGAATTGAATTTGGCGAATTGGTTATTACCTCACGCCAGGTGGAAGAACAAGAGCTTGTGCTACCCTTAAAACAGGTTATTCGTAAAGCTGCGCCGGAAGATGAGCAAATTCTCGAACAAAATAAAGCTAAAGAAAAAGAGGCTTTTCAAGTTTGTTTAAAAAAAATTACCGAACATCATTTACCAATGAAACTGGTAGATGTAGAATATACCTTTGACAGCAATAAAATAATTTTTTCATTTACTGCTGACGGCCGGGTAGATTTCCGGGAATTGGTTAAAGATCTGGCTTCAGTATTCAGGACCCGGATCGAGTTACGGCAGATAGGGGTAAGGGATGAAGCCAAAATGATTGGCGGTGTTGGTTCTTGTGGCCGTGTTCTTTGTTGCGCTTCTTTTTTAGGAGATTTTGAACCTGTATCAATTAGAATGGCTAAAGATCAAAAACTTTCGCTTAATCCGACAAAAATTTCCGGTATTTGCGGGCGTTTAATGTGTTGTCTTAAATACGAAAATGATGGCTATTGTGAGTGTGGGAATGTAACCTCGAACTTTGCCAAAGACTGGGCGGATATAGATTTTCCCGAAAGCGATTTTGAAGGGAATTCCTTAGTTGATCAGTTTGATCTCCAGGAAGATCCGCTTGCAAAAGAAGTGTCTGCAGCTAAAGGTAAAGGAATCCAAACTAAAAAAGGCGAAAAGCCGAGAGGGAAGAGTGAAAAAGTATGAGACAGCTCACTCAGGCATTTCTTGAGGTAGAGGAAAAACTAATTTCCCTTTTGGAGGAAGTTCGTAGTTTGCTGCCCTATATACAGTCTTTGGAAGATGAAAATCTTCGTTTGAAAAGGGAATCATGTGCCCTGCCGGAAAAGGAAACTGAACGGGTTATTGCCAATGCAGCCCGGATCGAGGGTGTAGCCCATGAAAACCTGGTCCGTTTGTATAAAGAAGGGTTTCATGTTTGCCATCTTCATTTTGGGCAACCGATGGAAGCGGGAGCATGTTTATTTTGTGCAGGTTTTTTGCGAAGAGAGTAAAACCCACAATGCTAAAGTATTGTGGTTAATGCATAATTCACAATTAAGCACGAGTGGCAGTATATAAATCATTTTATCATTAAGTATAAACTAAAAAACTTTTATTAATTGAATTATTAATTGTGCATTAAGCATTATGCATTGAGGTGATTGTATGCTTGAAAAAGGAACACTTTATGTCTGTGCAACACCGATAGGCAATTTGGCGGACATAACTTTACGTGTCCTGAATACTTTGCGGCAAGTTGATCTTATTGCTGCTGAGGATACACGGCATTCTCTGAAATTACTGCAATATTATGAAATAAATACTCCTCTGATAAGTTATCATCAGCATAATGAGAAAAACAGGTCCCGGGAATTAGTTTCAAAGCTTAAAGAAGGCTTAACAGTAGCCCTGATCACAGATGCCGGGATGCCTGGTATTTCTGATCCCGGGAGTGAAATAATTCGTTGTTGTTACTCAGAAAATATCAAAGTGGATGTACTTCCCGGTCCCAGCGCGGCCTTGACTGCCCTGGTCCTTTCCGGTATGGCGGGAGGTAATTTCGCTTTTCAGGGTTTTTTACCGGCGAATACCGGGGAATGCCGCCGGAAGTTACAGGAGTATTGTGAACTGCCGATGACCCAGGTTTACTATGAGGCCCCCCATCGTTTATTAGCGACACTCAGGTTAATGACAGAGGTTTTCGGTGATAGGTTTGCTGTAGTTGTCCGGGAAATAACCAAGTTGAATCAGAGTGTATACAGGGGAATGCTCTCTGAACTGGTTCGACAATTTGAAACTATAAATCCCCGGGGAGAGTGTTGTATTATTACTTCTCCTTATCTGGCGGTTATTAAGACCGGTGGCCCCCGGGAATGGGAGCGGGAAGTAGGCGAGGCCTTGGAATATGGATTAAGCCGGCAGGATGCTTTAAAAGAAGTTGCCAAACGTAATGGCGTAAGTAAAAGAGAAGTTTATAACGCTCTGTTGCGTAAGCAGAATGATTAAATTATTGCTTATGAATT
>DATMXV010000151.1:0-8834 GCA_035561335.1 Desulfitobacteriaceae bacterium | reverse complement strand
AAATGTCAACAAAAAAGGAGAGTATTTTACTCCCCTTGTAAGCCCAATTATTCTAATTATTCTCTAGGCTTGTTTCGGTGCTCCGACCGGACAAACATCAGCGCAGCTGCCACAATCTACACAAGTATCGGCGTTAATTACATATTTGCCATCACCTTGAGAAATAGCTCCAGCACCACATTCAGCTTCACAAGCACCGCAAGAAATGCAATCATCGGAAATTACGTATGCCATTTTATACTCCCCTTTCTCCTATTTTCTCTGAAATCAACTATACCAAAGCTAAAAAGAAAAGGCAAGTTCAAAATTTTGTTTTAATTTAATAAAATATTGGTACTTAGTCAGTTGGACTAAATATTCTCCGGCATACTCCTGGCAGAACGGTAATCAACCCGGTATAACCTGCGCATACATCTGCCACAGTAAGGCAGGACACGATTACTGACATGATTTCTGCGAAAAAGTACCCTGGTTAAATCCTCATGTTCAAATCCGCAAGAACGACAAATCTCCAGCATTTTAAAATAACTGTTTTCCAAAACAAATCAAACGGCTTCTTGAATATGAAATGTTTTTCTCCTATTGACCATTTAGAAGGCAGCACCCTCAGGACTTGACTAAGATATTCTGCTGAAATCCGGCTGCGGGAAAACAGTTTTCCTCCTTTTTTAATTTTTTAGTTAGCTTTTTTCGTTTGTGCTTTAATAAACAAAATGCTGACATAGAGATATTATCCCCTGCTATAAATAGAATTAAACCAATTTATTCGTAATTTTGTAATCCAAACGGTTTGCAACCCAAAAGAAATACAAATCCCTACTAAATACTGACTACTTATCTGAATATTTAGTTCCCGAATGAATTATTCTAAATTCTGACTTCTGAATTCTGAATACCTAATTAGTAATTATAGTTTTTTAATAAACCAACCTGTCTGACAATTCTATCTACAGCCTGAACCGAAAGCGCCTCATCCGGCAGGTCAAATATCGGCATCCCGGCTAAATCCTGTTTAACAACCAGAGGATCCAGGGGAATATCCCCAACAAGCTGCAAACCTGTTTGCATAATTTCTTCCCTCAAACTGTTAATGCTTTCTTCAGCAGTCTTTGTCACAACCAGATAAACTTGCTTTATTTCCGATTTTAAACCTTTGATTAAATCATAAACACGACCTGCTGAACGAATACCTCTGACCGAGGAATCACTGATAACAAACATAATATCAACATACGGGATAGTACGGCGGCTGATGTGTTCTAAACCTGCTTCTGTATCTACTGTTATGAAATCATAGTTTTTTCCGAGTTTTTCAAGATGTTTGCGTAACAAGTCATTGGCATAACAATAACAACCGGCGCCTTGCGGGCCGCCCATAACCAATAAATCAATTTCAGCGGATTCCACAAGAGATTGCTGTAATTTATATTCAATGTAAATATCTTTGGTCATCCCTGCCGGGATTGATCGGGGATTTTTTATCTCGTCCAAAATTTCGGAAATAGTTGCTGTAACCGGTAATCCTAAGGCTTCGCCCAAATTGGCATTGGGATCGGCGTCTACTGCCAGGATTGAGATATTATTTTGGCTTTTTACGATCTGGCGAAGCATCAGGGCAGTAAACGTGGTCTTGCCTGCACCACCCTTACCGGCGACAGCAACATATTTGGACATAATGATTCCTCCTCGTTATTTGCTTAATTATACTTATTTTACAATCAACAGACAATTCTTGCTGTTTTGGACGTATAATTCCACTCCTGGCAGGACATAATCGTAATAGTTTCACGTTTTTATTCTCTTATCCCCACTCCTCTCTTTTACTTCACTTGCGGCTGTTTGTCGCAAGTTTTTTTTTTGAGGGGGGGATTTTTTATTATCTGGTATTTGAAGTCAGTCAGTCTTTTTTAAAACCTTAACCATTAGTTTTCTCTCCTCAGCAAAACCGAGTTTTTCATACAAGCGCAGGGCATTAAGATTATGGCTGCTAACAGCGAGTCCCAGGTAATCTATTTGTTTATCATAACAAAATTTTTCTGCAGCTTCCAGTAAAGCAGTAGCAATCCCATAATTCCGGTGTGACGCTAAAACGCCAATATCCATAACCCAGGCTTGATCCAGCCCTGTTAATTCTTCAATTGCCTCAGGGTAGAGAATTAAATAACCTAATTTCAGCGGGTCCTGATCTTCATTATTTTCGGCAATAAATACTTCAGAACCCGTTTGTTGAATCCAATTCCATAATCCTTTAAGAGTTTTATCACGATATTTAACAGTCTCCTCCATTGCTTGAAGACGCCATGGTGAAATACTATGGGGTATTAGTTCTTTGGACAATTCATAAATAAAAGGCCAATCCTGGATAGTGCCCTCTCTGATATACATTCTATCACCTCTCAATAATGTATGCGTGGCAGAATGCGAAGTCGAAATTATCAGTTCTTCTTTTTTTAACGGCCGATATAATTATAAAGAACTAAACTCCATCGGCATTGTGCAGCAGGGAGGTAAGAAATCTGTTTGTTAATCTCTTAATAATCATTACAGGCTTTGCCTTATTACTTTGGGGTATGTACACTTTAAGAAAGGGCCTGGAATTGTTTGCCGCCTCAAAATTAACCCAGTTCCTGCAGGAAATGACTGCAACACCTCAACGGGGTTTCTTAAGCGGTATGTTTGTTACTGCCTTGCTGCAATCAAGCACAGCTTTAACTCTAATGGCGGTCTCCTTTGTTGACGCCGGACTTTTGCCCTTTGAAAATGCCTTAGGTTTAATTTTAGGCAGCAACATCGGAACAACCATAACTAACCAGTTATTAGCATTCCCTGTAGGACGTTTCGCTCCGTTAATCTTCGCTTTAGGAGCATTGGGTTTTCTATTCTTCCCTCAGCGCTGGCGTTATCTGGCTTTGGCCCTCTCCGGCCTGGGACTTCTTTTTTTTGCCCTGAATTTTCTCCAAAACGGGCTTTCTCCTTTAATAAATGAAGAATCAATCCAAAAATACCTCTATAATCTGGGAAACAATCATCTCAAAGCAATTTTGACGGGCACATTGTTATCGGCACTCTTGCATTCTTCAAGTGCAACTACCGGACTGGCCATGATTCTTCTCCAAGAAGGCTGGCTCAATCTTCCTACGGTCTTGGCAATTATCTTTGGCGCTAATATCGGGACCTGCTTTACGGCAGTGCTGGCCTCAGTAACTAACTCACCTGCCGCCCAGCGGATCGCCTTATTTCACGTCCTCTTAAATGTTTTTGGTGTTATACTCTTCTATCCTTTTTTAGAACCGCTTGCCAAACTGTTGGAGCTTTTTGGCGGCAGTCCTGCCCGCCAGGCGGCAAATGCCCATACTCTCTTTAATTTGTTGTCTTCCCTCCTGGCTTTTCCTTTGTTGCCCCGGGCCACTCAGCTTTTGAAAAAACTGTTACCCCAAGATTAAATGTTTACAGATTAATATTTAAAAAAATAAGGTATCCTGCCTTTCTTCTCAGGCAGGATACCTTATTTTTAAACTTGATTTTCCCGCTAAATATCCAATGGATTTGCTTTAAATTTTTCCACCTGGACAACCCCATCCTCCCGGTATATTTCAAGCTTTTTACAGGCTTCCTCAATCTTTATAACCTCTTTATCCACACTGATTGTAACATAAGAATGACAATAATCCACTGTTAAACGCTTGTTTCCTGACATTTGGATAAATGTTGTACTTACTCCCGACCCCCCAAGTTCTTTTATACTTACATTACCTCCGGAAATTACCTTGCCGCCCCTGCATACTCCTTCAATCTTTAAATCACCGTCAACCCGGATCAAAGAATTATATACTCCCTTTCTGCACTCAAAAGTACCCCCTGATTCTATGACAGCGCCTTGAACATAGTCAACCTTGCAAATAAGTTTTTCAGGTATTTCCAAAGCTATACTCTCTGTAAAATGCTTAAGCACCTGGGTAACCCGCGTTAAAAAAGGTAAAGCCTGAGGGTCCAGGGGACCCAACCCCACCAGGAAATGCCGGGCAGTCCGGACTGAAACCATTAATTCCTGATTAACCAGATCATCTTTATTATCTGTAAGGTATTTTTCAGCATTGACAGCTATCTTCGGTAAATCCGGATAATAGCGTTCAACAACCAGTTTTAAAAGCTGTCCGGGTTTAATCTTTTCTGCTTCCGAAGCTTTCATCAACTCAGCAGTTTTTTTCAGGCAGACTTCCGCCTCTTCATAAAGTTTTTTGATTAAACGCAGTATTTCAGAACGGACAAAGTGTTTTTGACCGATAATCAGTTTTCCGCCAATAACATTTTTTACTTTTATCCCCTTCTCTGCCCTGATTTCAGCTCTTGAGACAACTCCCTGGATTTCGACCCTGCCTCCGGCAAAAACATGCAAATTATCCTGGACATTGCCGTTAATAAAAACATCCCCGGGGAACTCGATACTGCCGGTCTCCAAACTCACATCCTGATTTAAAATATAGACGTTTTCCACTAAATAGGCTGCCTCATCCAAATGAAACGGCTGTCCGTCACAAACAGCTAATACCTCCAGGCCATCATCAGAAAGCCGGACATTTTTCTTTAATACGAATTGAAAATCCTTTGCTGTTGCGGTAGGCAGTTCCTTACCAAAAATATCCTTACCCGGAACTCCTGGAATACAAGGAGTTTTACGGGCCAATACTGTCCCTTCTTTTACCAACACAATTTTCGAGGCAAAAAAATCCACATTTTGGGCTTCTGAATTAATTAAATACCGGGATGTGTTAACAAGATCTTCAAGTTTTGCTGCCTGGGGAGCGATTGGTAAGCTTGCTTCCGCAATAACAACTTCCCCCACTCCCACTACTTTTTGAATTTCCGCCCAGGCCTGAGGATTTTTGCCATTGATAACACCCAATTGTTCCAAATCCTTATCCAAGCGGGTTTCGTCCCAATACTGCCCCTCCGGCGGTAATTCCTTCCACTCAAGATAATTGGCTAAATCCAGGGAAGCATGAGAAGTTATTGTCTCAGGCAAAACATACATCCCGGGTTTGGTGTGTTTTACTTTGGCAATCAGAGACAGCCCCTGAAAGCGAACTTCCAATTCCCAGGTTAGTTGTCCCGGTTCACGAAATGGCCGGAATTCAATGATATCCCTTTTTTCCGGATAGAAAGGCATTTCCTGCACAACACCATTACAGAGAATCTCTCCTTCCAAACACGGAATAAAACTAATTACCCCGTCACCCGGCACTATAATATATCTGTTTTCTTCCCAACGGACCTTTGATTCTGAGTTTTTACTGGAAATTTCGCTATCTGTTTGCGGCAAACTATCTTCAATTTCTGGAGATGACAAATTCTGAGTTCCTGACGGTTCCTGAATTGCTTCCGGCGGCGCGCTTAATTGTACTTTCCAATTACGGGAAAGCAATGACGGTTTTTCAAGAATTTGCAATTGAAGCTCATCAGGATGACATCCCCATTTTTCTGCCCATTTCAAACGGATCTCTTCCAAAGATCGTCCGCGAACTATTTCCACCGGTAAATACTCACTCCTTTTCTAAAACTCCTTATCTTATTATTTTATATAATAATAAGCCAAGAAACATTAGGCCATTAGTCCCGATCGTCAGGCAAATCCCAAGATATTTTCAGATTTAGGGAGATATCCTCTTTGCAGGAAGACAAAACAATTAACTGTGGGCAAAAAAAGTAAGCAACCTGTAAAACAAGTTGCTCTGTACCTTCAATATTTTAATTCGTACTTAATAATTCGTAGTTTTCAGTCTCTTATTTTCCTGTAATAAACTGTAATTTTTCCGGGTTCTCCTTTCTCTACCCTTCCAATAACAGCAATAACAGGGGAAGCATAGGTTTTAAGCCTGGATCTTAAATCAGCCAGTTTATTTTCCGGAACAGAAAGCAGCAATCCCCCTGAAGTGATGGTATCCGCTAAAACTATCTGCATTGCCTCAGGGACTTCCGGTATATATTGAACCTTATTCTCTAAAAATTTTTTATTGGCAAGTGTCCCCCCTGGAATTGCTTTTTGCGCAATACAATCCCAAACGCTATTCAGAACAGGTACAGTTTCAGCCTGAACCCTCGCACTGCAGCCGCTGGCAGCCAGCATTTCGTGGAGATGCCCTAAAAGCCCAAATCCTGTGATATCAGTACAGGCATTTACTCCAGTCTCCAAAGCTGCCGCACAGGCGCCCTGATTAAGGGTTGCCATTATCTCGGTGGCCTCTTTAATATCGGGAGAAGAAACAATTCCTCTTTTAATTCCGGTAGTAATGATTCCAATCCCCAAAGGTTTGGTTAACACCAGGTAATCACCGGGGCGGGCCGTTTTATTAGACAAAACCTTGTCCGGATGGACAATACCGGTAACAGAAAGGCCGTATTTAGGCTCTGAATCATCAATTGAATGCCCACCGAGCAAAACAGCCCCTGCCTCCCTGATTTTGCTGATTCCGCCTTCAAGGATCAGACCGAGTATCTCCATGTCTAGTTCGTTCACCGGAAATGAAACAAGGTTCAGAGCAGTCAGAGGCTTAGCTCCCATTGCGTATATATCACTTAAAGCATTGGCTGCCGCAATTTGCCCGAAAGCATAAGGATCATCAACCACGGGTGTAAAAAAGTCTACAGTCTGAACTATTGCCTGTTCTGAGTTTATGAGATAAACACCGGCATCATCAGAAGTTTCCAAGCCAACCAACAGATTACGGTCCTCAATTTCAAGAGATAAAAAACGTAAAACTTTCTCCAGGTCCGCCGGACCTATTTTACAGCCTCAACCTGCTTTATTGGAATATTGAGTCAAGCGGATCTTCTTTCTCGTGTCTGAATCAAGATTTGACAATCTATGTCCCCCCCCTTTCTGAAATACTATGGGTAAACAACAATATATCACTCTATTGTTATAATTATTATAATTAATTTACTGCGCTATCTCAACTCTGGATAGATCTCAAAGTTTATTTTATTAATATTAACTGCTGTTTGTTTCCGCAAATCCCCTGTCCCAGTCTGTCAAGCGTTCCATAATCTCCGCCGCTTCGTTTTCCAGCAAGGTACGGGGGTCGAATAATACCCAATCCTTATGGATCCTGGTTAAAATCGGGACGCCGCCGATTCTCAGGAATCTTTCCAAATCATAGACCGAACCATTCCTTGGGCGAATTGCACACACCCAGGTAGGTAACTTAACTGTAGGCCAGGCCCCTCCCCCAACCCGGGAAAAACTCGGTTGAATTTCTGTTATCAGACCGGGGTTTTTCTCTAAAATGCGCTCGAGGGATTCGGCTTTGTTTTTTAACTCTTCCTCAGAAAACCCCAGCATTTTCCAAACAGGAATTTCCCCGGAATTGCCTTGCTGGTAAATTCGCAGGGTAGCCTCTAAAGCAGCTAATGATAATTTATCAATTCTCAGGGCCCTTAATAATTGACTGCTCCGCAAATCGGCTACCAGTTCTCTTTTCCCTATGATTATGCCGGCCTGCGGTCCCCCCAATAGCTTATCCCCGCTGAATGTAACTAAAGAAAACCCTATTTTTATACTATCGGCAACGGTTGGTTCGGCAGGCAATCCCAAAGCCGCGCCATCACAGAAAGTTCCGCTGCCTAAATCTTTAACAACCGGAAGCTTCCACTTTTGGCCGAGATCAATTAATTCTTTTTCCGGGACACTATGGGTAAACCCTTCGATTTTATAATTGCTGGTATGTACTTTTAAGAATATCGCCGTATCTGAGGTAATAGCTGTTTCATAATCTTTAAGCCAGGTCTTATTGGTAGCGCCTACTTCAACTAATCTGGCGCCTCCGGCTTTAAGTATTTCCGGAATACGGAAAGACCCGCCCACTTCAACCAGTTCGCCCCTGGATACAATCACCTCTTTATTGGCAGCAAAAGCATTCATAACCAGTAAAACAGCGGCCGCGTTGTTATTTACCACAACAGCCGCTTCCGCCCCGGTAAGATCAGTGAGAAGTTTTTCCACATGATCATAACGCGAACCGCGTTCACCTGTCTGCACATCGAACTCCAAATTTGAATAGCGGCAAGCCTCTTCCCTGACAAATTCAGCCACACCCGGCGCGAGCAAGGCCCGGCCGCAGTTAGTATGCAAGATAACGCCGGTAGCATTAATCAGCGGCCGCAAACCCGCAACCGGTTTTTTTAGAATATTTATTATTTCATTTTTTATCCAAGCCGACAATTCAGCTGAAAATTCTTCTAAAGGCAAATTCCATGGTTCTGCTAATTCCGCTGCAGAAATATTTTTTCTGGCTTTTTGCAATACTTGACGAATAATATTTATTAATTGCTGTCTTCCGGCCTTTCCGGCAGCCAACTCTATCTCATCATCACCAGCCAGTTCTGCCAGGACCTCATGAACAGCCGGAATCCTCCTTAAGCGTTGATAGATCTCATTTACCATAATGCGACACTCCTAAAAATCTCTTCCTTAACTCGACCAATTATTATTTTAGCGCCCGCAGACTTTTTAGGATTTCGACAGTGCATATAACATAATATAGTGGTGCTCAAACGTTTATTTTAGGAGGTTACTACTGTTATGATTTCCCCAACAAGTAATATAATACAAATTGCTCAATACCACTCGCCGGGTAAAACCGTGAAACTTCCCTCGACCCAGTCTTTACAACAAAAAAGTATCCACCGTAAACCCTGTATTTTCTGCGGCCTTAAACTAAAAACACGTAATTTCAAGGGCAAGGCTGTCTGTTTAACATGTCTGAAAAGTATCCCCTATATATTTCACTGAAGATGATAAACCATTGTTAGTGAGAAAAAGGAGAAGTATATACTTC
>DATMXV010000150.1:0-3275 GCA_035561335.1 Desulfitobacteriaceae bacterium | reverse complement strand
CTATTCATTTATTCTTCATCAAGTCTTCCAGGTAACAACTCCTGCTATTTTATTATAAAATCAAATAACGCCAAACAAATTTTTCATCCCCCGTGTTCAAAATATTTCTTAAAAACAAAGAAGGCATAACAATCCCTTTTTTCGGATTGTTAAAGCCTTCTATAAAATAAAAGCGTTTTCCCGCCATAAGTTTTTTTAATGATATGCCCGCTAGCGTCTCGCTGCTTCGTATGTCTCCAGGGTTATCGTCCATTACCCTTCTCATCCCCTCTATATTTTTATGGTTGTCAATTTACTATAATACCTCCTGAAATGTCAAGCAAAGTCCAGGGCATAAGCCCCGAATAATAGTATATTATTGCAGATTATCGCACGCATGCTCTCTTTATCTTTTTCTTACGATGTTCTTGAACAATAGAAATCCTTATGCACCTTTTCCTAGGGAATACGAAGCGTTTCGCCGCCCTTTGCCGTACTTGCGGCATCTAAAATCGACGGCTTGCCCCGGAGCATCCCTATTACGACGAGCAGGATAAGCGTACGATTTCGCTTTTGCTGGCTTGGCGGCGTATAAACGGTGACACCCGTTTCATCCAGTATAAATCCGTGCCTATACCGGTCCCCGTAGAGCATCAGAAGCAGCCAGGAAAAGAAAAACATCAGTCCAAGCATCAAAAAATCGAAAACATTCTTTTCATACACACAACTTTCTGCTATTGACGAAAAAAAATTTTTTATTGCTTTGCCTTGTTCCTCCGCCGATATTTCAGAAAGAACCGTCAGGTAGACATGGTCTTTCAAGAGGGCGGACAGATACTTGTGAAGAGGCGGGAGAATGGTAAGGGATGCTCCACCAGAATAAAAACGGAGTTAATAATTTAGCTTTTTGGCCCACTTTAATGCTTCTATATATAAATTCATAAACTTATTGGTCATCGGATAGTGGTCCGCAGCCTCTTCCCAGCGAGCTTTTTCCCAACACATAACGAAATTCAGCAGCCTTCGTTGTTCATTATCGCTGCCTAACAGGGCATTTTTAACATTTACCGCTAAGGGAAGTCCCTTTAGGACCTGCTCCATTGGGCTGTTTAATAAAACATCAATAGAAGAAAATATACCCGCAAAATAGAATGCGGAATCCTTCTCATTTGGGTGCAGTTCGGAAGCTAGGAGTTCCATAAGCTTCCCTCTGATAAGCGATTGTTTAACCAGTTCGGCATTTTCAACATTCTGGATATCCTTCAGCAACATGAGTGAAATCCACTGGTATATTTCATTAATACCTATAAATGATAAGGCATGCGGGATGGATTTGATCTTATTTTTTGCGCCCATATAAACTGAATTGGCAAGCTTCAAAAGCTTATACGAAAGCCCCAGATCCTTTTCAAAAATCTTGGCAATAGTCGCATAGCTTGGTTCGGGAGAACTTAGCTCTTCAAGAATAGCAAGAAGGTTGATGTTAAGCATCACGACTTCTTTAGACCTGACAACAGCCGGCTTGCTGAAAAAATACCCTTGAAACAGGCTATAGCCCATTTCGGCCGCCTGTTTATATTCTTCTCTGGTTTCTATTTTTTCCGCTAAAAAATTTACTGTTGTTCCGTATCTTTGGATAAGGCTGGATTGCTCATAGCTGCTGACAGCCGGAAATTCGACTTTAATAATATCCGCCATCTCGATCAAAGACGCGTTGTTTTGGTCTAAAATAAAGTCGTCAAGGGCCAGCCTATATCCCATGGCTTTAATCCTTTTGCAGGCATTTACGGTAGCCGGAGTTACTTTTTCCCGTTCAAGGACTTCCACAACGATGTTCTGCTTGGGCAGCAAAAAAGGGACATCGCTGTCAATAAGTTCTTTGGAGAAATTAATAAAGGCGTTGGTCCCATCCGTCAAATCCTGAAGCCCCATGACCAGAAATGTATTGTAAATTAATTCGGCAGTGGCCTGATCGTCGTTAATACCGCTGAAAAAGTTATCCTCGCTTTGCCTGTATAACAGTTCATATCCATAAATTTTCATGCCTTTATCAAAAATAGGTTGCCGCGCAAGAAAAGCATCCATCTCCACACCTCCCCCTCAGTTCCTATGCGTTCTGAAAGATGATAGGCGGCCAAAGTTAAGGTTTGGACAATCTATCCCTTTTTACCGCTACGATGATATTTTCGGCGATATCCAGCATATTGGAATAAAGAATGTCAGGGACAAATTTTTCACCTGCTTCGCAAATTACTTTATACCTGGCACAAAGGTGATGATTCCTTTTACAATACTTTTTTTTAATATTGAGCCAATTCCTTGTTCCATAGGCATCCGGTCATTATAAAAAGGACAATTCGACAATCTTACGCAATCCATAGCAATTGCTGTCGCTCTGGCTATTTCTGCGCTCCCGTCCGCCACTGTTTTTATTGAAGCCGGCAGCTCTTGGGAAATGGCGCTTAATACCACCGGCATCTGCTCGGCATTATCGGGCTACTTGAGAATTTTATCCCGACTTATCGGTATATGTAACGGACGATAGACACCTGAAAGGAATCACACCGCACAACTAACTGAAACCATACTTTTACAAGATCGAAGGAAATTGCCGGCAAGTTTAGAAGAAATGAACACTCCCCCTTAGAAAAACGATGCCGTATTAACGGCATGGAAAACTCCTGAAGAAGCTGGTCAAAAACGTTGAATTCAGCTGCTTTTGTCAGACCGGACATTAATAATTCGTTGGATTATTCTACAAACCTTTAGTATTACTCCCCTGACCGGAAGCAGTTTTAGCCATAATACTGTGTATAATCTATACCAGGGATTGTTGCAGCTGTATTCTTTTCCTTTGCGCGTAAATGCTTTTACTACGGCAAGGATATTATCCTTTTTGAGGTTATATTCTATTTGTGTCTGGGCATCGCCGCAGAGATTGTAACTATCATTGTTTACTTTTATGATTCTATGTAGGACAAACTGGCCGGTGTCTCTTCTGTAAAGAGGGATATCGCCTTTTTGGAGCGCAGTTTTAGCACATTTGCTTAATACTACTGTATCTCTTTTATGCTTCCACAATGGAAACATGCTGTTTCCGGTTACCGTAATCGTAACGTCAATATTCTCATCCAGGATTTTTAAGATGGCTGACGAGAATTCTTCTTTGGCAGTATTCAGCTTTACCTTTCTTGATTCCATGGCCTATTCCAGTATTCCCGCTTCTTTTAATTTACAAATAAAATTTTTTATATCTCTGGAAGCAGAAGCTTCATCAATATCGTACTCTTCCAGCA
>DATMXV010000149.1:0-4474 GCA_035561335.1 Desulfitobacteriaceae bacterium | reverse complement strand
AGAAAGGACAGTAAATATGCCTAATAATATGAATATTCCTGTTAATCCGAATACCCCGCAAAACGAGTTGGCGACTTTCGCCGGCGGCTGCTTTTGGTGTATGGCGGCCCCGTTTGAGAATCTGGATGGTGTTATCAGCTTAAGCGTGGGATATACAGGCGGAGACAAGGAAAATCCTACATATCAGGAAGTCTGTACCCAAACGACCGGACATTACGAAGCAGTGCAAATTTTATTTGATCCTGCCCGGATTTCCTATGATCAGCTTTTAGATGTCTTCTGGCGCCAGATCGATCCGACTGATCAAGGCGGGCAGTTTCAAGACCGCGGCCAGTCTTATCAAACGGCAATTTTTTATCATAATGACATTCAGCGCCGGACTGCGGAAGCATCCAGGGATAATCTGGCTAAGAGCGGGCGTTTTCCGCAACCGCTTGTAACGAAGATCCTGCCGGCGGCAACTTTTTATAAAGCAGAAGAATACCATCAGAATTATCACAAAAAAAATGCCTTTCCCTATCTGCTGTATAACCAAGGTTCCGGCCGGAAAAAGTTCAGCAATAAGCATTGGCCGCCGGACAATTCCCTGCTTAAAGAAAAGTTAACCAAAATGCAGTATTATGTCACCCGGGAAAACGGAACTGAACCTCCTTTCCAGAATGAGTTTTGGGATAATAAAAAAGCGGGAATTTACGTTGACATTGTTTCCGGTGAACCTTTATTCAGTTCGCTGGACAAATTCGACAGCGGTTGCGGCTGGCCAAGTTTCACCAAACCTCTCCTGGCAGCGAATATTCAGGAAAAACCCGACCTTACTCATAACCTGGACCGGACAGAGGTCCGCAGTAAGCAAGCAAACTCCCACTTGGGTCATGTTTTCCCTGACGGCCCGGGACCCGCCGGGCTACGCTATTGTATCAACTCCGCAGCCCTGCGCTTTATTCCCAAAGAAGATTTAGAACGTGAGGGCTATGCTGATTTTAAGATCCTGTTTAGAGATAAAAATAACAGCCTCTAGGTTATAAGACTGTTAATAAATAATTAAATGGTTTTTGATCAAGCCGGATACCTTCATCCTCTGTTTTTGCCGGAAAATCAATCAGTTTCAATCATGTCTTTTGTTCTGTACACCATCCCGGTAAGTCTGGCAATATGTTCCTGGTTTTCATCAAAGACATCAATATTATAATTGGCAAGCTTATTAGTCAGGGAGATTTCTTTGGCTTCAGCAATCAGTGTTTTTCCTTTCGGCGGCCGGAAATACGAGATAGTGGTATTAACTGACAGGCTTACTTGTCCATGGGAATTCGAGGCAGCGGCAAAGGCCAAATCTGCCAAGGTAAATGTTGCTCCCCCTTGAACAACATCCGCAGCATTTAAATGCTTCTCCGAAACCTCCAGGATTGCTTTGGCATAACCAGGTTTTACTTCAACAAGTTTGGCTCCAATAAAGGCCGCAAATCTATCCTTTTCAAAAAAACTCATTATTTTGTCACTCATAAATAATAACCCCTTTCAGCTCCGGCAATTTATTCAGATATTTCGCCACCTGATCATAATCAGCTGAATCAGCCAAGCTTTTCCCTAAGCTCCTTAATTCTTCTTAATTCCCTAGAAATTCGCTGTTCCCGGATCTATTTCCTGCAATCCGGAAATTTAATTTTAACAGGCAGGAGCCCGCATTTATTACTGTTTATTTAAGACTCCTGTATACAAGATAGGAATAGCCGGCGGAACCAAGCGCCAATACCATAACAATAAGTAACAACAACGGCAGCATAAGATATTCCGGCAGGAAGCCAAGGAATAAGAAGACTACTCCACCGATTATCCACCAGGGACCTACAGTGTTGTGGGTTTTATTCCAGACCTCTTCACTGGCCAAAGTCCAGGGGGTACGAATTCCAAAAAAATAGTTATGCCTGATTTTACCCATACACAATCCTATTACTATAAAAAGGACCCCAACCCCGGCATAGGACAAAAACGGAACCAGGCCGGTTTTAAGTATTCCTAAAGCAGTCATCAGGATTCCCAGATGAAGAATACAAAGGAATAAGACTACTATAAAACTAAACAGCCCATATACCTTGCCCATTTTCTGATAATTATCCTTGCGGGGATCGATCAAGGGAATCAAGAGCAAAAACAGCCAGACTCCCAGGGTGATTAAGGGAAAGAGAAAAGCTCCGCTGAGGGCACTGCTGTAACCGTCTATTTCTCCGGCGGCATTCCAGTGGGAAGGGACCCGTAAAGGCAGGTGCGGATAAGCCCAAATTGATATGCCAATAGTTACCAGGATTAAAATGCCGGCTGATAATTTGAACAGTTTGCCATTAGTTTGCTCAGGTACTTGTCCTGCCATAAAGAACACTCCTTTTTCAGGTAATTTCTAAAATCAAAACCACACTCATAGCTCATTCTTGGCTCCCGGGAGCGGAACCATTCTCAAAGTTAACGGTTATATCGACAATTTCCGGTTTGTTCCCTACTCTCATAGGCGGTCCCCAAGTTCCATAACCTGAAGAAACAATAACCTGGAGATTGTCTTTCCGGAGATAGCCGTAATCAATTTGGAATATTTTGCTTGTTAAAAATTGAACGGGAAAAAGTTGTCCTTGATGGGTGTGGCCTGAGAGCTGGAGATCAACTCCCTGAGCCAGAGGTTCATCCAGCTCTGAAGGCTGATGGTCCAAGAGTATTATCGGCTTATTTTTATTAAGACCATTCATTAGGGAAACCAGATCCTTACGCTCATGACCGCTCAGGTTCGCACCCGAAATATCTTCGCGGCCAAGCAAATAAAAACTGTCTGCAACATAGACCCAATCATCATGCAGTACCGTAACCCCCGCCGCCCTTAAAAATTTCGTCGCCTCATCAGCATTTCCTCCTATATACTCATGGTTCCCCAGAACCGCATAAACCCCGTACTTGGCTTTAAGATCCGGAAAATTGGCGGTTATTTCTTTTTCCACAAACGAATCTATTTCTTCGTCTATAATATCCCCGGCAAACAAGATCAGGTCCGGCTGCTGTTGATTGATCAGTTCAACCAGTTTGCGGAGATAACCGTCATGATTAATTGTTCCCAAATGGATATCTGAAACCATCACCAGATGCAAGGAAGACAGGGCCTCCGCCTGTTTTTTTACTGCCAGGTCGTAATGGGTGACCCGGGGATGTTTGGCATTCCAGGCGCCGTAAATAACAACCCCCAGAACAGACAGAAATACTATTAGACCCAGCCATGGCCTGAAAGCTTTCTTTCCTTTTGCCCGGATATGCAGGACAGTCCCCAACAAACCGCTTAAATCCAAAATTATAAGCAGCGGCAAGAGATAAAACATCGCGCCCAACCAGAATGCCCCCAGGATAATAAATACCCTGGTCAAAACAGGCGGTAATATTTGTTCAGCAAAGCGGCCGGCAAGATAGGAAAAAGCAATCACTAAAAATATTGTCCAGTAGACCGGTCTGTTGAGTCCTGGCATATAGCTGAAAAGAGCCTGCCAGCCCCGTCTGCCGATATAATAATTGATTGCCCCATAGATTAATATCAGCAACAAAAACATTAAAAAAAACAACGGATTATTCATTTAACATAGAACTCCCTACATCGTTAAGTTTCAATCCTATTGTAACTATGATAATGGTTAAAGGAAACCCCTCCCGGCAATAAAAATGCCGCCGGAAATTTTCCCGCGGCATGTTATATAAATTATCTAAAAAGATAATCACCATTTCTTCAGCTTATTCTTTAACTTATAAAGCCTGGGCCTTTTTTTGACGCGGCATTCTTTCTTTTTCGATAAAATCGCTGATAGATTCCATCAGATCTAACAGCAAGCCGTCATTCTTGGCCGGTCTGGCCAATAAGCCTGTATAAAATATCTTGGCTATTTTCTCAGCTATTTCTACAGGAGACAACTCTCCTTCCGGTGAATACCAATTTGTAATATAGTTGATGGCCCCTAAGATAGCCAGTCTGGCAAATTTTACATCAACAGGATAAAGAACATTAAGTTCTATTCCTTCCTTGATAACCGAACTGAACATTTGTTCAAACAAATCTCTCTGGCGGGTAACATTTTGCAGTTGGACTGACTGGGATAAAAATTTCTTTTCAAAGTTAAAATTTGTGAAATACGATGTAGTGCCGATGACACTTTGGACATGGGCTTTAATCATATTATATAGTTTAAGGTCCGGCGGAAGACTGCTCTCATAGAGAGCCCGAATGTTATTTACTGCTTTTTCCAGGGTATACATGTGACATTTCAGCCATAACTCTTCCTTGCTGGAGACATAATAATAAAGCGCGCCTTTGGTCATCTTGATCCGACTGGTTATTTCATCCAAAGTTGCCCCTTTATATCCTCTTTCCGTAAACACCTGGGAAGCCCCATCCAATATTACTTGCCATGTATCATTTTCGGCCATTTCCTCTGTCCCCCTATTAAAAATACTAGAC
>DATMXV010000148.1:0-21053 GCA_035561335.1 Desulfitobacteriaceae bacterium | reverse complement strand
ATCCCGTTTTTGTACAAAATAACGTAAATAACGTAAATAATGAAAATGGGGTGAGGGATTGAAGAAAATACGCTCCTGTTATTTACTACTGGTGTACCTTGTGCTGGTCCAGCTTTTCAGCAATGGCTGTATGTTTCAATCAATCCCCAATGGTACAAAAGTCGATGACCTTGATTTAAGCGGACTCAGCTTGCGGGAAGGACAGGAAAAATTAAAAGCCTGGTCGGGAGAGAAGCTGGCAGAAACCCGGGCACTGGTGTACAATAAAACAGAGTTGACCCTGTCTTTAAGGGAGATCGGAGTAGAATTAGATGCTGAAAAAACCTGGGAAAGAGTCCGTAACCAGCCTGGTCATTCTGTTTCCAGTGTCCTGCGGGTCGATGCCGCCAAAATCACTCAGACATTGGAGGCCAAACTGTCAGGGTTAGTGACTGCTGCCCGGGATGCAAGTTATATAATCGAAGATGATAAATTTGTCGTTATACCCGCTGTTCCAGGGCAGGAAGCGGCAATTGACAGCCTGGTAAAAGAACTTGAGGGTTTAAGTTTTGCCGCTATTCCCGCGAAGTTGGTTCTTCCGCTGACAATTGTCCCAGCTCAGGTGACAACTGAGGAAGTTCAGGCTTTGGCCTTTGATTCAATGCTTGCCGAATACAGTACGGCATTTTCAACTTACGATTCCAACCGTACGCATAATTTGACTTTGGCTGCCGGGACCCTGGATAAGAAAGAGATTCGTCCCGGGGAGACTTTCTCTTTTAATGGTACAGTTGGCCCCCGGACAGAGCAAACAGGTTATAAGGATGCCAAAATAATCATTAATAATGAATTTATCTATGGAATTGGCGGGGGAGTCTGCCAGGTATCATCTGTCTTATATAATACGGTTTTATTAGCTAATCTTCCTGTTCTGGAACGAAAACCTCATTCAATCCCCATTTCCTATATTCCATTGGGAAGAGACGCTATGGTTAATTATCCGGATATCGATTTTAAATTCAGGAATGATACTGCCGGGATTATCTATCTCCGGACAGAGGTAAAATCAGGAGTCCTGACTATCAGGTTATGGGGTAAGAAAAGCAAGCTGACAGTGCGGCTGGTCAATGAAGTAGAACAAGTCCTGCCATTCCAAACGGAAAGACGGTCTGATCCGGACCTCCCTGCGGACAAAACTGTTCTGGAAAGCGCCGGAGCAAAAGGTTATATTGTTAAAACCTGGCGGATAACCAGGGATGATCAGGGAAAAGAGACTGAACAGTTCCTTGGCCGTGATGTGTATTCACCGGTTAATCGGATTATTAGAGTGGGAACAAAAAAAAATTAAAGAGAATTGGGAAGAGAGAGTGGAGTTGTGGCTCGCAAACAGAAAATCAGGCCGGGAATTATAATATTCCTGCTTTTTATGGTGGGATTATGGACCTGGTGGCAATGGGCGCTGACGCCTTATTCGGCGACAGGCAAAGAAGAACTGATTCTGGTTACACCGGGATCAACTTTAAACTTGGTTGCCAAGGAACTGGAACAACGCAAGCTTATTCACAGCGCGTCGGCTTTTTGTTTAATGGCCCGGATAAGTGAAGCAAATTTCAAGTTGTTGCCTGGTGAATATTATATCTCGTCGACAATGAGCCCGGAGTCAATCATCTATAAATTACGGCAAGGCCCGGTTGGGCAGTCATCCAAGGTAACAATTCCCGAAGGCTATACTTCGGAACAGATTGTTAATCTCCTGGTTGAAAAAGGTTTAGGGACAAAAGAAAGTTTTCTTAAAATTATTGCCAATGAGTCTTTTCCTTACTCCTTTTTAACAGGTGCTCCTGCCGGGGACCACCGCCTGGAGGGATTTCTTTTTCCTGATACCTATTATTTTAACCGGGGAGACGACCCCCGGCAGATTATTAATACTCTGCTTCAGCGTTTTAACAGGGAACTGACTTCTGATACTCAGGCCCAGCTTGACAATCTGAATATCTCCGTTCGGGAATGGGTTATTATGAGTTCATTGGTTGAAAGGGAAGCTGAAAAGGAAGTTGACCGTCCTCTGATCGCCTCGGTTTTTTTTAACCGTTTAAAAAAAGATATGCCTCTGCAGTCTTGTGCCACTATTCAATATATATTAGGCACCCCGAAAGCAAAACTTTTAAATTCCGATTTGGAAATAGCCTCACCTTATAACACTTATTTGCATAGCGGTTTACCGCCTGGCCCAATTGCCAATCCGGGTCACGCTTCCCTGCAAGCTGTTCTGCAATCTGCCCGGACTGATTACTTGTATTTTTTGGCGAAGAACGACGGTTATCATGTTTTTGCCAAAACGTTTGAAGAACATTTAAACAATCAAAAAATTTATCAGTAAAAACTTAGCAGGAACCAAATCCCGTGTTCACAGAATATTTTCGATATTTACTGCTTCCGTATCGGCGATATGTTCAAAAAGCATTTCCAAGGCGGATATTTCGGCCAGGGAAAGGGTTTTGTCCTGATTTATTAAATATTGTTTTAAACGTTGGGAACTTAGTTCAATGTTATCTATCTCATGATGATTCAGTAAAATTGTCCACCAATATTTTGTTTTATCCCAATTATTTTCGGTTTGTTCCAATTGCTCCCGGGCCAAGGTCCATTGTTGATCCTGGATGGCTTTTTCAGCATTTTCCAGTTGAGCGACCAGATTCCGGGAGGTAGAATTGATATAGTTATAAGAAGCCGCTGAACCGGAGATTATTAAGATAAAGATAATAATTGTGGTTGTAATAATCCGCAAAGTTTTCACCTCCCTAACTAGTTGCCCGGTTCATTTTACCTTGAATAAAAAGGGCGCCTGCAGAATCCAGGCTGGCCAATAAAACCTCGTCAAAGCTGGTAAGCTGTTGTTTTTTCATTTCTCGTTGCAGCCATTGAAGGTCAACATTGGCTTTCTTCATATTTTCTGCTTGAACCAGACCGTCCATGATCAGAGTCAAGGGAAGTCCCTCATATTTGGGAGCGATTTGAAAATCTTCAGGAATCGCCGGCCTTTTTTGAGATTTGGGAATCACACTCATTTCACCGTTGGTTTCCAGGATAGCATATTCGACATCGGAAATATTAGGGATATTTTTAATCCGCAGTTGTTCCAGGAGATCACTGATATTGTAACGGATCCGCTTGATTTCAGTTTCCAGGATTTTCCCTTTGTCGATCAGGATTGTCGGCTTACCACAGATGATGGACCTGGCTTTTTCACTTTTTAAAGTTAAATACTGCAGGGTAATACCGGAGATCAGCAGGATTAAGATAGGGATGATCCCGCTGATCAAGGGGATACCTATATCCCCGCTGGGAACAGCGGCTAATTCCGAGATCATAATGATAACAACTAATTCAAACGGCTGCAACTGAGCGATTTGCCGTTTTCCTAACATCCGCAGGACTAAGACGACAATGGCGTAAAGAATAAAGGTTCTGATGATAACTATAGACATTCTGAAACTTCCTTTCTCTGACCGGTTGACGTTTTCATTTTGCTTATTTTCCCCTTATAAAATTGTGTTATTCCCTTAAAGAGCAAAAATTTGCTTTTTCGTAAAGGAGATTAAAGGAGATTATATGAAAAAACCCGAACTGTTAGCCCCGGCCGGGGACATGGAAAAACTTATTTATGCCCTTGCCTATGGTGCAGATGCTGTCTATGTCGGCGGGAGTTCCTTTGGCCTGCGGGCTTATGCCGGGAATTTCGGGAATGAGCAACTGAAGGAAGCTGTGGCCCTGGTCCATGGGAAGAAACGTAAAATCTATGTGACCGTAAATATATTTGCGCATGAACAGGATTTGGCAGAACTCCCGGTTTACCTCCGGGAACTTGGACAATTGGGTGTTGATGCCATCATAGTGTCTGACCCCGGCATTATTGTTCTTGCTCAGCAAATAGTTCCCGGCCTGCCTATCCACTTAAGCACACAGGCCAACAGTACCAACTCATCCAGTGTGAATTACTGGCTGAAGCAAGGGTTGGCGAGGGTTATTTTAGCCCGGGAACTCACTTTAAGCGAACTGCGCTTAATCAGGTCCAGGGTCTCCGGACAATTGGAAATATTTATCCATGGGGCGATGTGCATGTCTTATTCCGGCCGCTGCCTCCTGAGTAATTATTTGACAGGCCGGGATGCCAACAGGGGTGAATGTACCCAGCCTTGCCGCTGGGGTTACAGCCTGGTCGAGGAGAAACGGCCGGGACAGGCATTTCCGGTCGAAGAGGACCGGCAGGGAACCTATATCTTTAATTCCTATGATCTTTGTTTATTGCCTTATCTGCCTTTGCTGAAACAACTCGGGATTGAGAGCTGGAAAATCGAAGGCCGGATGAAGAGTTTGTATTATGTAGCGAGTACGCTGAAAGTCTACCGGGAAGCAATTGATACCTTGTGGGAACAGGGCGAGGAGGCTTTTCAGGCCAGACTTCCCGAATGGCTGGAAGAAACGGCTAAAGTCAGCCACCGGGATTATTCGAGCGGGTTTTTATTCGGCAAACCCGGAGCAGATGCCCACAACCTGGAAAATTCCCATTACGTACGGGAGTACGATTTTGTCGGGGTGAGTTTTGATAACCAAAGTGAAGCGCAAATCCCGGCCGGGCAGCAGGCAAAGGGGGATATGTCCCCGCAAACAGTCCTCCTGGAACAAAGGAATAACTTTAAACCGGGGGAAACTTTGGAAGTCCTGGCGCCTTTGGAACAACCGTGGACTTTTAAGATCGGGAAAATGTGGAACCTGGCAGGCGAAGAACTTGAGGCGGCCCGTCATGCCCAAGAAATTATCAAGCTGAAGCTGGCGAGAAGCCTGCCGCCCTACAGTATTCTCCGCCGGGCCAAAAATCAGGATTATTGCTGATATTGCGCTAATAATTAGCTGAAAGGGGGCCGGGATATGAAAAATTTATCAGCTGCAAGGGGATTTTCTGAGGCCGACAAATTAATCCGGGCCAAAGTAGCCCGCAAGGAAATAAATATGCTGGCTAAACTCGTTGAGGGTTTAGGACATTTGGGGGTTGTGACTACTCTGGATAAGGTAGAGGGAGAGGTATTGATCCAGACGACAAAAGACTGTTGGCTTGACCTGGAAATTGCTTTGAAAAACATGCCTTTTGCGGTTGAAATCCTGGAAAAAGATTTAGCGCATGGAAATCACCCGGGCGGGTGATTTTTCTTTATTAACTATGGAAAAGCAAAAACTTCTGTTTTTTTGCATAAGCTTAGAAAAAGATGAGAAGGAGGCGGGGTTATGCTGTCCGAACTTTTTCTGGTGGGTCTTGCTTTTTCAATCCTGAAAGGAATAACACTGCTGGTTTCCTATATTAACAACAATGCTTTTCCTCAACCTTTAAATGAGAAAGAAGAGGCCCGTTATCTTAAGATTCTCAGCGCCGGTAAAAATTTAGGTTATGAAAAGGGAACCGTCAATTTGAACCAGGTAGAATTTGCCCGGAATATGCTTGTCGAGCATAATTTACGCCTGGTTGCCCATCTGGTCAAGAAGTTTGACGGAACCGGAGAAGACAGTGACGATTTGATTTCTATTGGAACGATAGGCCTGATTAAAGGAATAAACACTTTTAATCCCGATAAGGGCACAAAACTGGCTACCTATGCCGCACGTTGCATTGAAAATGAAATACTACTTACAAAAGAGGTCCGGAAAGATAATCCGCACCTCTTTGTCATTTAGGATTTACAATCCCAAAACGTTTACTTTACATTACCATAATACGTTTTTAACAAAAGTCCTTTATACTGATTTTGAAAGCGAGGTCTGGGGTTATGTCTGTTGAAATGGATATAGTGGACAAGCTGGTTACTAAGATACTTTCAGGCCGGTACAAAGCTCATGATAAATTGCCGTCGGAAAACGAGGTTGCAGAAAAATACCAGGTAACCCGCATTACAGCCCGCAAGGCTTACGAAAGACTTGCGGAACTTGGCTATGTTTATAAAAAGCAGGGAAAAGGAAGCTATGTAAAAGACAGGTTAAAACAAATTGAGCTAGTCATTTCGGGAGATGTTAGTTTCAGCCGGAAAATGATCAATAAAGGGTACAATTTTCGTTCCCAGAATATATTTTGCCGGGAGATTAAGTTTAATGAGAAAATTTACCATGCTTTGGAAATTGAGGAAAATGACAGGGTATTTAAAATCGGCAGACTAAGGTTTATTGATGACCAGCCTATTGCTCTGCATGTTTCCTATGTTGCCAAGTCGGTATTTGCCGATATAGATGTGGTCGGGATGAATATCACATCGATCTTCGAATATTTCAACAGCAAGGGATATGGGGAATTCTCCTCAAAACCGAGTATCCTCAGTGTTTCCTTTCCCACGAAGATCCAGCGAAAATTATTAAACTGCACATATTTGGTACCGCTGCTGGTTTTGCAATCAGGGTGTGTCGATCAGAAAACCGGCAAGGTGCTGGAGCACGGGAATATTCTCTATCGAAGCGATTGTTTTTCCTATGTTATTCCGTAGCTCAGTATTTTAATATAATTTAAGAACCCTTCTGCCAAGAGACTGCAGAAGGTTTTTTTTACGAAAACTTTACTTTGCTTTACAAAGATTTTACTTAAGCCAACTTGGCAACAAGTTAAGATAATTCTTAGGGATTAACTATCTTATAAGGAAGACTTGTTAATGAACAGAAAAACGAGAACTGAAATTTTGATCAAGGGCCCGGTCTCCGTTCCCCAAAAATTAGCCCGGGAAATACTCAGCCGGTATGAAGTCCGCACAATTGAAGACGCCAATAACGGTTTGGTCATGATCAAAGTCAGGGAGGGCGCCAAACAAAGCTTGTTTTATATTGGCGAGGTATTGGTTACTGAATGTAAGGTTATGCTCAACGGTTGTTTGGGAATTGGCATAGTCAAGGGACATGAACCGGAACTGGCTTACAATCTGGCAGTGATTGACGCGGCTTATAATGCGGGTCTGGCGGAGACTAAAGCCTGGACCAGCGAATTGTTGCTGGAGGAAGAGCGGATTAAGAAAAATGATCAGGACCTTACCGCCCGGATCTTAAAGACGAAGGTCAACTTTACAACGATGGATGTTTAAAAAAGGTGGGAGAGAGCAGATGGAACTGGATTTGGTCCATGACATCCAGGCAGCTTATCGAAAAACAGTAGATTCAATGGCCAGACCGGGCTTAATAAGCAACATCCGCACTCAGGCCGCAAAGGTTACTCTGGACATCGGCTGTTTTAGTTCTACTTTGGTGTTGGCCTTGATGTTATTTGATACGGAAAAAAAATTTAAAGTGTACTCCGGACAGGAAACGGAGATCACCAAGTTTCTCAGCCAGTTAACATATGTAACGACCACGGAAGCGGAAAAAGCGGATTTCATTCTTGTTTCGCACAACGCTGCCCCGGGGGATTTGCTGGAGGCCTTGGCAAAGGCCTATCCGGGGGATTTACTTAACCCTCATCAGGCGGCAACCGTAATTGTGGAAGCAGATTATCTGGGTAATGAGAAGGATTTGCTCCTGACCGGTCCGGGAATTGAGCGGGAGAATTATATCAGGGTGCAAAGAACAGGCAACTGGGTTGATGTAAGAACGGCAAAAAACTCCGAATACCCATTGGGAATAGACCTGATCTTTACAGACCCGCAGGATAATATTTTATGTTTGCCCAGAACAACGCAAATAGTTGAGACAGGTGGTTGAATAGATGGGTTACGTTGCAGTAAAAGGCGGGACTCAGGCCATTGAGGAGTCGATAAAGAGGCTCAAATACGAACGCTTAAAAAAAGGGGTTGTCCTGGATTGCCCAAAAATCGAAAGCGGATTGCGCTGTCTGATTGACCAGGTTATGTCGGAAAGTAGCCTGTACTGTGAGACTCTGGCCGCGCTGGCGCTTAAACAGGCCGAAGGGAGTCCGGAGGAAGCTGTATTCCTAATGAAAGCCTACCGCTCGACCTTGCCCCATAAGCATTATTCAAGGACGGTAATATCCGGGAAGATGACAGTGGAAAGAAGAATCTCAGCCAGTTTCAAAGACATTCCCGGGGGACAGCTCCTGGGCGCCGCCTATGATTATACCCACCGCTTAATTGATTTCACCTTAAGTGAAGAAACTGATGCTGATGCGCTTAACTGGCTGGCCGGGTTTTCCGGGGAAACCGGAGTTGCTGAGGACCGGACTGACTTGGGAAATCTGCCCAGGGTCCTGGATTATCTCCGGGAGGAAGGTCTGATTCCGGCCTGTGAGAACAACGACAAGGAGCCGGATGACATAACTAAAGAGAAATTGCAGTTTCCGGCCAGCCGCAGCCAAAGGCTGCAGATCTTAACAAGCGGGCAAACAGGTGCCGTTACATCTTTAGGCTATGCCGCCTTGCGCAGTCTCGGGGCCTTGCATCCAACGGTGGGGGAACTGCGGATTGGCAATATACCTGTCCATATAAATAACCCCTTTAATGAAAGGGGCGAAGAGGCGGACGCTTATTACATCGGGGAAATCAAAATCACTGAAGTGGAAACTTTGTTTCCGGCGGCGGCCCAAAAGGAAACCGGTTTTAAAGAGATTGAATTTGGGATCGGTTATGGGATTTGCTTCGGTCAGAATGAAACCAAAACTATTGCCATGAGTATTCTGGACCGTTGCCTGGAAACAGGTAATGCCGAATATCCGACACATAATGAGGAGTTTGTCCTCTTGCATATCGATCCGGTCGAATCCACAGGTTTTATTTCTCACCTGAAGCTGCCTCATTATGTAACATTCCAATCAGAATTGGATAATGTCCGGAAATCCAGAAAAGGCAGGAAAAACGAGGAATCCGCTTATGAAAATTGACTATAATTTTGCCTTTTTGGATGAAGGCTCAAAACGGGAAATCAGACGGGCCACTCTCAAAGCGATTGCTATCCCCGGGTATCAGGTGCCATTTGCTTCCCGGGAAATGCCGATTGCCAGGGGTTGGGGAACCGGCGGGCTGCAGCTGACCCTTTCCCTGGTCGGCCGGGACGATGTCCTGAAAGTAATTGACCAGGGTTCCGACGAATCGGTTAACGCTGTAAACATCAAAAAACTGATCGCGGCAACTACCGGTATTTCCCTGACTGAGCAAACGGCAGAAGCTACCATTATCCAGTCGAGGCACCGGATTCCGGAAGTTCCTCTGGATGAAGGGCAGATCCTGGTGCTTCAGGTACCGCTGCCCGAGCCTTTGCGTTATTATGAGCCAAGTGAGTATGAGACCAAAAAATTACATGCCGAGCAGGAATACAGTGGGGCTTGGCTGATGCTGTTTGAACAAATTATAAGTTATGGTCAAATGTCAACCGGTGCGGATCACCCGGTAATGGTGCATAACAGATATGTGATGGCCCCCAGCCCGATCCCCAGATTTGATAACCCCAAGCTGAACGGTTCGCGTGCTTTAATTCTGCTTGGGGCGGGGCGGGAAAAAAAAGTATATGCCGTGCCGCCCTATACCAGGGTTGTCTCCCTGGCCTTTGAGGATTTTCCCTTTCAGGTTGAAGCATTTCCGGGAAAGTCCTGCCGGCTGTGCGGCGCCGCCGGAGTTTACCTGGATGAAATTTTTGATAATTTAACGGGTGAGACCTTGTATCAGTGCAATGATACCGGCTATTGTTTGCAGAGATTAAACTCGAAGATCTGAGAAGGTATTGATGAGAGGTATGGAGATGGAGTATGAGCAGCAGTCTGTGATGGCGGTCAACAACCTGAACAAGCAATATGGCAAGGGGTGCCGGAAATGTCAGGGTCCGGAGCCGGATGGCTTACTGAAAAATTATTGCCCTGCCTGCGGGACGGTGTATGCCTGCCGGGAGCTCACGTTTGAGGTATTCGCCGGCGAAATCCTGGGAGTTGTCGGGGAAAGCGGCAGCGGGAAATCAACTTTGATGCAATGCCTGTATTTTGATCAGGATGTCAGTAGCGGAGAAGCATATCTTAACTCCTACAAAGACGGCCGGGCCAATATTTTCGCGGAATCGTCCCAGCAGAAGAGATATATCAGGAACCATCTGATGGGTAAAGTCTATCAGAATCCGCTTAACAGTTTGAAGATGGATTTTTCTTCGCTTGGCAATATTGCCGATAAACTGATTGCGGGCGGCAGCAGAAATGTCTCCCGGATGGAAGCGCGGGGTAAAGAACTGCTGGAACATGTCAATATCCCCTTGTACCGGATCAAAGAAAAACCAAAAAAATTTTCCGGCGGCATGCAGCAGCGGGTGCAAATTGCCAAAGCCTTATCGAACAATCCCCCCTTGCTCCTGCTCGATGAAGTAACCACGGGCTTGGATTTGTCGGTGCAGGCAAGTGTCCTGGATTTAATCAAGTTTATCCAGCGCGATTCCAACATCAGTATACTCATTGTTTCCCACGATCTGGGTGTAATCAGGTTACTGGCTGACCGCACATTAGTAATGCTGGACGGCAGGATCATTGAACAGGGCCTGACAGATCAGATCCTGGAAGATCCGCAGCACTTTTACACCCAGCAATTAGTGCAATCGCTCCTTTAGAACCGGCTTTCAATACTTGGCTGATTATTAATGAACTGGAGAGACATACGGTGATAAGAAAAGCTAAAGCAGACGATTGGAAGATCATCAGTGAACTTTTGACTCAACTGGATTATCCGGATACCGCTTCCTTTCTGGAAGCTAAAATTGAGGTTTTGCTGCAAGACCCCTCGGCAGAATTATTGGTCTATGAGTTAGGCAAGGAAGCAGTGGCTTTTATTTCCCTTCATTTTATCCCTCAACTGGCCCTGGAAGGCGATTTTGCGCGGATAAGCTACTTTGCAGTAGACGAAAAATTAAGGAACCGGGGTATCGGACGGGAAATTGAGGAATATTGCATGCAACTTGCCAAAGACAGAAAATGCGACCGGGTAGAGGTGCACAGTCATTCAAGAAGGGTAGATGCGCACAGGTTTTATTTCCGGCAAGGATTTATAGAATCACCCAAATACCTGATTAAAATGTTAGAGCAGACCCCCATGCCGCTGACGCGGCGCCATCAGAAGGATGAAAATTAAACGGAGGGAGATTCAAGCGTAAAGAGAACCGGACATTTGAATCTCCCGGAGTAGGATATCTTATGTAAATAAATTATTTTCAGATTACTCAAATTTGTTGTTATCTTAAGCAGCTTAAATCATGGCCGCAAATCAAAAATATGAAGCAGGTGATGGGATGGAAGAGATCCTGGCAATTGAACATCTTTCAAAATCTTTTGCCATTCACAATTTAAGCAAGCACATTACGGCCTTGCACGATATTAATTTTTCCTTGAAAGAAGGAGAATTTGTCGGGATTACCGGGAAGAGCGGCAGTGGTAAATCAACGATATTCAAATGTATTTACCGGACCTATGCCCCGCAGCAGGGCAACATCTGGTATAAATCGCAAAAGTTTGGGACGGTTAATTTGGCGGTACTGCCTGAACGCCAGGTTATCTATCTAAGAAAGCATGAGATTGGCTACATTTCCCAGTTCCTGAATGTCATGCCCCGGACGACAGCGCGGGAACTGATCAAACAATCTGTTTTGGAAATGGGTCAGGGGGAGAATCAGGCTGACCGGGAAGCGAAAAAAATGCTGGCGCATTTTGAATTGGACAGGGAATTATGGGACAGCTATCCGGCAACTTTTTCCGGCGGGGAAAAGCTGCGCCTGTGTATTGCCGTGGCAATGGTCAAGCGCCCAAGGCTGCTCTTGTTGGATGAACCGACTGCCAGCCTGGATTATGCCTCAAAGCTGAAGGTAAGGGAACTTATTGAACAACTGATCAGACAAGGAACAACGATGCTGGGAATATTTCATGATTTGGAATTCATGGAAAACCTTTGCAACCGGGAATATATGATGCAGGATGGAAAAATATACTGTACCATCATGCAGGGACGCCCTTATCCGTGGCGGAATTCTTCAGCAAAGGCCTAAAAAATATTATTTTCTTACAAAAATAATACATAGATCTTACACTGGCCTTACATTACTTAATATGGACATAATAAATGTTTGTTAAAATAAATTTGTTTATCCTCAGGGCCTGCGGTCTCAAGTGTTGTGCTGATTCCGGGAGGCAAGAGAGATATTAAATAAATTATTATCAAAAATGAGAGGGGATTTAAAAGTGAAAAAGGTTTCTTTAATTGCGCTGGCAGTCCTTTTGGTATCATCCCTGTTAGCCGGTTGTGGGGCCACTTCAACAAACACAACCGCAGAAGTCAAAGACCCCGATACTATTACTGTAGCCTGGCTGCCCAACAACTCCGGAGATGATTTTAAGGATACCCGGGCCGAATTTGACAAGCTTATTCAAACTGCGACAGGAAAAAAAATTGAAGACAAACTGACCACCGACTACGTTATTCTTATTGAGGCCATAGCCAGCGGCAACGCGCAAATAGCCTACTGCGGAGCGCAACAATACATCGATGCACATGCCAAAAACAGTAAGGTTTTACCATTCGTAGTAAACAGCGGGGACTCCGGGACCTTGACCGACGCCATGTACTACAGCCGGTTAGCTGTTAAGAAAGGCAATGAAAACCAGTATAAATCCGGTTCGGATTATGTTATCGACAACATAGCCGGCAAAAAGATGTCATTTGTTTCCAACAGTTCCACTTCCGGCTTCAAAGTTCCTTCAGCAGCGATAGTATCTTATTTCTCCAAACAGGACAAATGGAAGAACCTGAAAGCAGAAGACCTGCTGGAAGGAGGCAGTGGTAAATTCTTCAGCGAGGTGCTTTTCGGAGGTTCCCACCAGTTATCCCTGGTGAATATCCTTACAGATAAAGCTGAAGTTGCTGCAGTTGATGATATTGATCTTATAAGCTATGTTGATCTGAGCGAGGGAAAGGAGAACACCCCGGGAGCTGTTTACACAGTCAGGAATAACGCTGCCGCTCCGTTTGACAAGCTTCCCGGCGCCCAATTTGTGATAATCAAATCAATGCCGGTTATGAACGCTCCGTTTATTGTCAATACCGAAAAGTTAAGCAAAACATCCATTGATGCTTTGGTAAAAGCATTTACTTCGGATGAAGTTACCAATAATCCTAAGATATTCCTGCCTAAGGATTCTAAAGCCACAGGTATTTACAAACAGCCGCAGCGTTTCCTGCCGGTTGAGGATGCCTGGTATAATCCCATCAGAGAATTGAGCAAGTAAAGAGGTTTATTTTGAGCCGGCTATTTGCTTAACAAATGGACAAAAGCTCTACTGAATCAGACAGAGGGACGTTGAGAGGTTTGGATTCAGTGTCCCTCTGTCAATGTAGAAAGCAGAGGAAGTTATATGGCGTTACTGGAAATAAAAAACGTTACCAAGTATTACAATAAAGAAACTCCGGCTTTGGCCAATGCCAGCTTCTCTGTCGAGGAGGGTGAGTTTGTCTCCATAATCGGGCCTTCCGGAGCAGGCAAGTCGACGCTTCTTCGCTGCATTAACCGGATGATTGAGGCAACCAGCGGTGAAATTACCTTTAACGGAATTAACACTTTAAATCTGAGTAAAAGGGAATTGCGTAAATTAAGAACAAAAATCGGCATGATCTTTCAGCACTATAATCTGGTAGACAGGCTGACGGTAATTGAAAATGTCCTGCACGGCAGGCTGGGGCACAAATCAACCCTGGCGGGTGTTTTGGGATTGTATAGTGAAGAGGAAAAAAGACAGGCTTTCCGGATTATTGAGATTCTGGGATTGAATGACCAGGTTTATCAGCGATGCGATCAATTAAGCGGCGGTCAAAAACAGAGGGTCGGGGTCGCCAGGGCCTTGGTGCAAAATCCTAAAATGATTTTGTGTGATGAACCGATTGCCTCTTTGGATCCCAATGCCTCGAAAATCATCATGGATCACCTGAGAAATATTTGTGACGATATGAAAATTACGTTTATTGTTAATTTGCATCAGGTACAGGTAGCTTTCAAATATTCCGACAGAATTATTGGTATTAACCAGGGGAAAGTTGTGTTTGACGGTTCGCCGGATGTTTTATTGCCGGAGCAGGTTTCGGAAATTTACGGCTCTGAGTTCGGGGAATTAATTATTAAACCAGGGGAAAGAAATGCAAGTTGATGTATTTGTTAAAAAAAGAAATAATAATTTAATATTTTTCGGCATCCTGATTATTCTGAGCGTCGGTTCGGTTATTATTACCGAGTACGATGTACAAAAAGGTTTTACCAGTATTTTTAAAGCGGCAATCTGGGGTGTCTCCAATTTCTATCCTGATGTCAAGTCGCTGGGCAAGCTGTCCGATATGCTGGTTAAATTGCGGGAAACGGTTCTGATCTCAATTGCGGCAACAATGGTAGCGGCTGTTTTTGCCTTAATATTATCTTTGGCCGGTTCCCGGACTACGAGGATAAGCAGAATTTTCAGTGTTATTTGCCGGGGAATAGCCTCACTTTTCCGTAACATCCCTTTGGTGGCCTGGGCGATGGTTTTGATGTTGTCATTCAGCCAAAGTTCACTGACAGGTTACCTGGCCTTGTTTTGTGGTTCCCTGGGATTTCTCACACGGTTGTTTATGGAAACAATTGAGGAAGTAAGCAGCAACGCGGTTGAAGCCTTGTCGGCAACCGGCGCCGGCTATTTTCATATTATTTTTCAGGCAGTGCTGCCATCCAGCCTGCCCCAGATGATCAGCTGGCTCTTATACATGATTGAAACAAATATCCGGGACGCCACCCTGGTAGGGATGCTGACCGGTACGGGTATTGGTTTTTCTTTTGATTTATATTACAAGAGTTTGAATTACCATGCGGCCAGTCTGGTCGTAATTCTGATTGTGCTGACTGTTATTTTAATTGAGTCTTTATCAAATAAAGTCAGAAGGATGATTATGTGATGCAAATTGAAGAATCAATTAGAGATTGGACGAAATTAGGCAGTGATGATCTCAAAGACGAGATCAGGAACAGAAAAATCAGGCCTCTGAACAAATCCGTTATTGCAATGTGGACAACCTTGTTTGTTTTAGCGGCGTTGTCAATATATACTATGCTTACCATAGATTCCAAGAATGTTAATCTGGTCCAAGCTGTTGCCGATACCTTCAGCAATTTCCGGGAGATGTTTTTGTATCCGGTTTCGGTCCATCTGACCTGGTGGGAGGCTTTCCTGGAAGTGGGGATTACTTTGGGACTGGCCTTTTTAACGACCTTGTTCGGCGGAGTGGCTGCGTTGTTCCTGGGATTGCTGGCAGCCCAGAATTTGTCAAACAAAACAGCAACCGTATTTATTAAAGGATTTATTGCTGTCATCCGGGCAGTCCCTACGATTTTATGGGTGTTAATTTTTGCTGTGGCCGCAGGTTTGGGCAGTGCGGCAGCGGTTATCGGGATGACGTTTCATTCCATCAGTTATTTAACCAAGGCTTATGGCGAGTCATTTGAAGACCTGGATAAAAGTGTAATCGAAGCCCTCAAAGCCAGCGGCGCCAATTGGTGGCAAATTGTTTTTCAGGCTGTCATCCCATCTTCTCTAACCTTTTTGCTTTCCTGGACTTTCATCCGGTTTGAAATCAACTTCGCCAATGCTGTAGCCATGGGAGCTGCCGCCGGAGCGGCCGGAATCGGCTTTGATCTCTTTATGGCCAGTGAATTTTATTTTGACTTGCGTGAAGTGGGACTTATCACCTATATTATTTTGGCTTTTGCCATTTTATTGGAGACGGTTTCCACGAATCTGAAGGGAAGAATAAAAAATCATCAGATTTAAGATCAGGCCGGGGAAAGGGCCGGGAGGCCGGGACCGGTTTAGAACAGTACACTATAAGGCAGGGTGATATATGAAGCAGACAACCTTAATTACAAACGGCAAAGTAGTTACGCCGGGCCGCATAGTGGCGGCGGGTGAGGTTTATATTAAAAACGGCCTGATTGAATATGTTGGCAAGCAAGGAGAACGGCGAAGACCGGCAGCCGACATAATTATTGACGCCGATGGCCAATATATTTTACCGGGTTTTGTGGATATGCACAGTGATGCGATTGAAAAGGAAATTGAACCCCGTCCGGGCGCGTTTGTGGAAACGGAATTGGCTTTTCGGGAACTGGAAAAGAAGGTGGCCGGACATGGAATTACGACTATGTACCATTCTTTCTCCTTCGCCGGAGCGGAATGGGGGATACGCGACGATAAGGAGGCGGCAAATGCTATCCGGACTATAGTGCGGATGGCCGAAAGCTCAGCCCTGATACATAATAAGATTCACCTCCGCTTTGAAATTTCTGATAACAGCGGGGTAGGTCTGGCTAAATCTTTGCTGGAGCAGAAGTTTGTGGACTTGCTTTCCTTTATGGACCATACCCCGGGGCAGGGTCAGTACCCAACCTTTGAAGATTACAGAAATTATATGGAAAAAACCTATCATTGGCCCCGGGAACAGATAGAGAAAGTCCTGGAGATGAAAAAACGGGGAGGCCTCTGTGCCGAAGAGAATATAAGGACCCTGAGTGAAGCTGCTTTAGGTCAAAGTGTCCCCATGGCTTCCCATGATGATGATAATCCGCTCAAAGTGGCTTTTTATAAAGAACAGGGCGTTAATATCAATGAGTTTCCCATTAATCTGAAAACTGTCGCGGCAGCTTTCCAGGCCGGTAACTATGTGTGTGTGGGGGCTCCCAATATTTTGCGGGGCGGTTCTTCCGGCAAAGGGCTGCGGGCGATTGAAGCTGTTGACGCAGGTTTGGTCAAGATTATTTGTTCGGACTATTATCCACCGGCTATGTTACACTCTGTCTTTAAATTAGCGGAGAAAACAATGTCTTTGCCTGAAGCAGTAGCGATGGTAGCCGGCATGCCGGCCAAGGCCCTGCACTTGAACGCCGGCAGCCTGGAAGAAGGGAAATGCGGTGATGTCATTATAGTCGGCTTGAACAGGCATCTTCCTGTGGTTATCAAGACAATCGTTGCCGGTGTGCCGGTTTACAGGATTAACTACCGGGCTCCTGAGAACGTTCTGAAGAACGCTGAAGAACAATTAGCTTAGAACGGACTAATTTACAAATGTAATGCTCCAGATAAAGATTGAGATACTGCCTGCAGAAAAGGCACGGAAAGATAATCCGTGCCTTTTTGACATGTGTGCCCAGCATGGTTCAGGAAAAGGTAATGGGACAACTTTTACCGGAATAATCTTTTTCAGGGGGATGAGGAAATGAGGATAACCTTTATATCCGGTGATTGCACCCAAAGGTCAAGGGCAATATGTTACAGGTATCTTGCGGAAAAATACAGAAGGGAGAAGCTGCAGGCTGATGATTGGAATTTATGCCAGGGTCAGTACGGAAGAACAAGCCAGGAGCGGCTACAGTCTTCAGGACCAACTGAGGGAATGCAGGAACAAAGCCGGGACAAGTGAAGTTGTTGAATATGTTGATGAAGGAGTATCCGGAGAATTTCTTGACCGGCCGGCTTTGATAAAACTGAGACAAGATGTGCGGGAGGGCCTGATAAGCAGATTGATTTGTCTTGATCCTGACCGTTTGTCCCGGCGTTTAATGAACCAACTGCTGATATCTGATGAAATAGAAAAATATGCCCAGTTGGAGTTCGTTAATGGTGAATATCTGCAAAATCCCGAAGGAAGGCTGTTTTATCAAATGAGAGGGGCAATCTCAGAATTTGAAAAGGCGAAAATAACCGAACGTTTCAGCAGGGGAAGAAGAGAAAAGGCCCGTCAGGGACGGGTTGTCAGGGACTATAAAGTATACGGGTACGACTTCGACCCCGGGAAAAGCCGGTTGATAATTAATAAATATGAAGCGAATATCGTCAAACTGATATTTGATTTGTTTACAGCTAAGTCAGACATAAAAACAGCGGGCATCAATGGGATTGCCCTCTACTTGACAGCAATGAAAATTCCAACTAAACGGGGAGCGAAAGTTTGGCACAGACAGGTTGTCCGCCAGGTCCTGATGAACAGAACTTATGTGGGGGAGTTTTACCAAAACCGCTGGAATACTGAAGGGATGCTGGGAAATAAATTTAAAGAACGGGAACAGCGGGTTCCGATGCGTACCCGACCAAAGCCGGAGTGGATTTTAGTTTCCTGTCCAAGAATAATTGATGATGAACAGTTTGAATATGCCCAGAATTTATTGAAAGTTTCCAGGCAGCGCTGGGCCGGCTCAAGAAAACACAGATATCTTCTCAGCGGCCTCGTAAGATGCGGAAGCTGCGGCAATACTATGACAGGCAGAAGAGCAAAAAACTGGGGCAAATATATCTATCAATACTCGGATCTAAAAAATACAGCCGGCGCCAAAAGTAAAGGCTGCGGCAAAAGAATAAGCGCCGGGGTGTTGGAAGTAATGGTCTGGGAAGAAGTCCTGGGTTGGTTGAAGCAAATTGATATGTTTCCCATTTGTCCGGAGCAGGCTGAGGGGGGGTATAATATTTCTTTCGAGGAAGCGGAGATTGAACGGCTGGAACTGGAACTGGCAAACAGAGAGCAGGGATTAAGAGAATTTTTAAAGTTGATTGCCAGTGGAAAAATAAGCGGTATGGACCAGGATGACTTCAATGATGTTCTCCTGGAAGCGCATACAGAGGTTGAAGAAATCACCAATAATCTGAATAAATATAAAAATCTCGTGAGCGGCAGCTGTCAATACCGGCAGCCGGAAGATTTATTGAGGGAAGCAGCAGAATATTACCTGCTGCAGGCCCCGGCGGAAATGAGATTTGCGGATAAGCAGGAGCTAATACGCAGAACCGTAAAGGAAATATGGATCTATGATGATGAAATAAGATTATTGGGATTTTAACTTTACTTGTACTTGCCAAGACCTTGCTTTTCCGGTATCATGACAAAAATAACAGGATTTATCATGAAATATTTCAGATCTTAAAATATCTTTCTGTAAGCGGTATTCCGGAAAATCAAGGATGTGAGTAACTATGCCTTCTCCTGTCATTTTGAAATATTGTGCGGATTATAATAATGAGGTAGAAGCTAAACTCCGGGCAGGACTAAGTGAATTGGGCGGGATGCCTGCTTTCGTCAAGCCTGGGCAAAGGGTTTTGCTGAAAGTTAACTTATTAATGAAAAAGCGGCCCGAGGATGCGGTGACAACTCACCCCCGTGTTGTGGAGGCTGTAGTCAGGCTTGTCCAGGAAGCCGGCGGGATCCCAATAATCGGAGATAGTCCCGGGGGACCATATAACCGTAATGCTTTACAGGGTATTTACAGCCACTCAGGTTTATTGGCAGTCGCCCAACGAACGGGAGCAGAACTTAATCAGGATTTTGGCCAAATTGAAAAGCCTTTTCCGGAAGGCCGGGTTGTGAAAAGGCTTACCATAGCCAGTTGTGTGGCGGAAGCAGATGTTGTTATTGGGATTTCCAAATTGAAAACCCACGGGATGATGACGATTACCGGCGCCGTGAAAAATTTGTATGGGGTTATCCCGGGATTGCTTAAGGTGGAATATCATTTAAAAATGCCTGATCTCATGGATTTTGCCAGGTTGCTGGTTGATATTGCCCGGTTTGTAAAACCAGCGTTAAGCATCATGGATGGTGTCGTTGGCATGGAAGGCGCCGGGCCTTCCGCCGGTCAGCCTCGTAAAATCGGGGCCTTGCTTTTGAGTAGCGATCCTTTTGCCCTTGATGTTGCCGCAGTAGATTTAATCGGGCTGAAACCGGAAAAAATACCAACAATCCGGGCCGCGCGGGAAAGAGGTTTAGCCTCCGGAGCGGAGGAAATTGATTTGCAGGGTGATGCCCGTTCCCTCTGGAAGATTGAGAATTTTCATGTTCCCCAGAATAACGTTTCCGTTAATTTTCTGGACAGGTTCCCGCTTCCGGGAAAGAAAGCGAGGCGTTTTTTGCTCAACAGGCTCCGGCCCCGGCCTGTTTTTAACCATGATAAATGCAAAAGCTGTCATGATTGCCTCCATAACTGCCCGCCGCAGGCTTTAGAGATGAATAAGCAAAAACATCCTGTGGCGGATTTGGAGGTTTGTATCCGCTGTTTTTGCTGTCAGGAGTTGTGCCCCTATCAAGCGGTGGAAATATACCGGCCCTGGCTGGGGAGAAAGTTGTTTTAGATCATGGAAAACTGGTTCTTGACAAAGGACTGGTATAAGCGTAAACTTTAATTAATTTAATATATTTAAACAGGTGCCGTTTTTATTCGAGGATAACGGTAAAAGGGAAGTTGGGTGAAAATCCCACGCGGTCCCGCCACTGTAAAAGAAGAATTCTCCTAGAAAACCACTGGGAAACCGGGAAGGTTAGGAGGGTAATGAAGCTTAAGTCAGGAAACCTGCCTGTATTGTACACAACAAGCTCTACGGTTGATAGGGGGTGTGTGGAAGTGTTTATTAAACATGACTTGCTCTGTTTAGGAACCTCTTGACTTAACCTGTTGAGGGGTTCTTTTGTGTTAATTTACCAGAATTTGCAGTAGTAATACTAATTGGGCATTCAGGCGTTTAAGGAGGAAAAAATGAATACTCAGCTTAATAAAACCGTAAAGAATATTGCCACCCACACCCGGTCCTTTGCCAATGTTCTTCAAAAAGAATGGGCTGATACCGGTTTTGAACAGAATCTGCCGATAGATTTAGTACTTGACATGGTCAACACAATTATTAAACAAGAAATCGGGAGTGTGGCGTTGAGCTTTTCTGAACCTGCTCCTGTCATCAAACCGGCGTTAACAGCCGCGGCGTCAGTTACCCTGCCTGTCTCAAATACTGTCTCGAATAATGTCTCAAATAAAGGAAAACAAATAACATTACAAATGAGACCATTCCTCATGAGATGAGGGATTATTAAGTATATACAACATCCTGTCTTCATGCTATAATGCATAAGAAATTAATATCTTGGAATAAGTGATTCTTTCCTGAGGGAAGGAATTGAAAAAGGGAAGTCAGTTGAAGCTGACGCGGTGCCCGCCACTGTAACAGGGAGTTAACTCACATCATGTCACTGAGACATGCTCGGGAAGACGTGAGTTGATGATGATCTTAAGCCAGGAGACCTGCTTATTCCGAAGTT
>DATMXV010000147.1:0-5371 GCA_035561335.1 Desulfitobacteriaceae bacterium | reverse complement strand
GCAAAAAGTATCAAGCAACTATTGCAGAGAGAGCATTTAAAGAGATTAAATTAATAGGAGGAGAAAATATATGAGAGATGTAGTAATCGTAAGTGCTGTCCGGACGCCTTTTGGCAAATTTGTAGGAGGTTTAAAGGATATACCCATCGTTGAAGTTGGGAAAACAGCGATTCAGGCCGCAGTTGAACGGGCCGGAATCAAAGCAGAGGATGTTGAAGAGGTTTACTATGGGAATTGCCTGTCGGCGGAAGCGGAAACACCATCGGTTGTTGGCCGCCAGATTTCTCTGAAAGCAGGGATCAGGCCTGAGGTTATGACAATAACCGTAGATACAGCCTGTTGTTCCAGTTTGCTGGCAGTGAGATTAGCATTTCAAGCCATCGCCAATGGGACTGCTGATATTGCCGTGGCCGGTGGTGTGGAGAGTATGAGCCGGGCGGCATTTCTCTTACCGCCCAATGTTCGTTGGGGACATAAAATAGGGCCGATTGAAATGCAGGACTGGATGTTCGGGATAGAATACAAAGGTTATAACCCGGTCTCTGTCGATGCCGGGAATGTTGCCGTAGAATATGGTGTTACCAGGGAAGATCAGGATCTTTGGGCCTTAAAAAGCCAGCAATCTTACGCCAAAGCCCTCGCAGAGGGTAAGTTCAAGGACGAGATAATTCCCATCCAAGCCGGTGATAAAGTAATTGAGCGCGATGAACTTCCCAGACCTGATTCGAGTATTGACAAGCTGGCTAAACTGAAAACTGTCTTTGGCAGTCCTACGGTTACAGCCGGGAATGCCCCGCCGTTAAGTGACGGAGCTACCGCTGTGCTAGTAATGAGTGCCGACAAGGCAAAAAGCCTGGGAATCAAACCCTTGTGTAAGATTAAGGCCGCCTTGGGACGTTCTACCAAACCTAACTATATTGCGACCATTCCGGGGATTGCCATTAAGGAATGTCTGCAAAAGGCGGGCTTAACCATAGATAATGTCGACCTGATCGAGATTAACGAAGCCTTTGCCGCTATGCCTTTAGTATCGAGTTTGGTAATGGCTGAGGGAGATAAAAATAAATTGGCGGAAATCCGGAATAAGATCAATGTTAAAGGAGGCGCCATTGCGATTGGACACCCGATTGGAGCCTCAGGCGCCCGGATTTTAATGACTATGATGTATGAGCTTATCCACAGGGGCGGGGGCAAAGGGATAGCGGCTATTTGCGGCGGACTCGCCCAGGGAGAAACTATGTTAATTGAAGTGTAATCCTAAATTTGCCGGGATATTTGTAAAGGGGAGGTTAGCGTGAAAACATTTTTGGTAACTGTCGAAAGCCCTTGACTTTAAAAAAGAGTATAACAAACAAAGCCTTAAGAGAAATAGGGAACAGAAAGATTAAGCAGGCAGCATGATATCTTCAGGATTAACGATACCATTGGCAACTAAGAGTTTAGCAGCTTGCCGTAAAGCTTTCTCCTTTTGTTTATTGCGAATCTCCACCGGCATATCAATTTGATAGAGGTCGCAAGGATTGAAGACCTCCCCGGTTTGGAGCATATGGTAAACGGCAGTAAGGATCATTCTGGCAATGGCGATAATGGCTCGTTTCTTACCCCTACGCTTGGTAATTCGCTCATATTTAAGGCGGTAGTAAGCGGAAGTCTTGGATTTCACAGCGGCATGGGCTGCTTGTACGAGCGCGGGCTTGAGGTAAACACCGGCCCGTGTAATACGAACGGACTTCTTTTTACCGGCGGATTGGTTGTTGCCGGGGGTAAGTCCCCCCCAGCAACATAAGCGTTTCGAGGATGAGAACTGAGACATATCCGTACCAATCTCGGAGAGGATCGTAATGGCGATGTTACGGTCCACTCCGGGAATGGTACACAGCAGAGCAATAGCGCTTTCCAAGGGTGCAGCCAGCCTGGCGATGGTTTGGTCGAGGTCGGCAATGAGTTGCTCTACGAAATCCAAGTGGCTGCGGACGAAACGGATGCGTGTCTTCTGTGCCGCAGTTATTTGAAAACCTTCAATAGATTCAATGACCTCGTCGGCTTTCTTCTTCAAGGAGCGTTGCAGCAAAGAAATGCAATACTTTGGATCGAAGGAATCTGCGTTTACAAGGTAGTCCGTGATGGAAGAGGCAGATTTGCCAAACATGTCGGAAACGACAGCATCAAGGGCGACATTGCAAACGGTGAAAGCGTTCTGAAAGCGGTTTTTTTCGCTGGATTTACAAGAAACAAGCTTGAAGCGGTAGCGCGTATATTCCCGCAAAATGCGGATGTTCTTGGACGGAATAAAACTGCCGGGAACCAGACCAAGGCGAAAAAGATCGCCAATCCACTTGGAATCCTTGACATCGTCCTTGTTGCCTTTCACAGCAGCAACCCACTTGGGGTTAGCGACAGTGACACGAATGCTGTCCTCCAGCAAATTGTAAATAGGGACGTAGTATTTTCCGGTACTCTCCAGGCAAACATCAAAGCAGTTGTTATCAATTAGCCACTGCTTAAACGCCAGAATGGATTTGTTGAAGGTAGAAAAGCGTTTCTTTTTGTAACTCGGAACGATGCCCTGCGTTGTGATGAGCGTAGCGACGAGAAAGGTCTTATGCACATCGACGCCACAGCAGATAGGGTAAACGACTTTCAAATAGCTCCCTCCTTGTACAGAAATCATGAGGGAGAAGACAGTGACTGGACCGCCACACATTTAACGCTGAGCTAAAACAATGATTAGCGTGCGGCCTCAAGGTACCACTCATTTGTGCTTGAAAAGGCGATCCTTACACTGGTTATTATACTGCTTTAAGCTAAAGAGGCAGTCTGCAACTCACCCCACCGTGCTTTGTAGTATGCCTTCCCCTCAAGGTTATTGTACCGAAAGGATGGTTGCTGCACATCCTTGTAGGCCGTTTTCATTACTATTTGTGTCGCCGGCAGCAGGCGGCGAAATGGAGGTTATTATGAATATAAATCAAACGATTGCTTTTGTTACAGGCGGTGCTTCCGGATTGGGAGAAGCGACTGTGGAAAATATTGTAGCCTACGGAGGGCAGGCAGTCATCGCTGATATAGATGAGGATAAAGGCCGGAAACTGGCCGAAGAGCTTAACAGGAAGTTATTTGCGAAAACTGTTTTTGTCAAAACTGATATTACGGATGAAGTAAGTGTAAGTAAAGCTCTGAACCTGGCGGTTAAGGAGTTTGGGACAGTAAATACAGTGGTTAACTGCGCCGGGATTGCGCCGCCCGGCAAGGTTTTGGGCAAATCCGGTCCTCTGTCTTTGTCCACTTTTGAAAAGGTTATCCAGATCAATTTAACCGGAACGTTCAATGTCTTGAGATTAGCAGCGGAAATAATGGTCAATAACTCTCCTAATGATTCGGGCGAAAGGGGAGTAATCATTAATACTGCTTCGATAGCTGCTTATGACGGTCAGATCGGACAAGCCGCCTATGCGGCCTCCAAGAGTGGCGTTGTGGGCTTAACTTTGCCTGTAGCCAGAGAAATGGCTGTCCATGGTATTCGGGTGATGACGATCGCTCCGGGGCTTTTTAACACACCGATGTTTGATTCCTTACCGGAAAAAGCCAAAGAAACTCTGGGCAGTATCGTTCCTTTCCCCTCAAGGCTTGGCCAGCCGCCTGAATATGCCCAGCTTGTACGCCAGATTATTGAAAATCCCATGCTGAATGGCACTACTATTCGTTTGGACGGGGCTATTCGCATGCAGCCGAAATAAAGCAGCAATAATTGAAGGGAGGGTATCAGCTGTGCTAGAAGGAATCTCGCGGTTATCTGATTCATATAACCGGTGGCCGGACCAGTCTGAGACTGTCAAACAGTGGAAGAGTGAAGGGAAAAAGGTATTTGGCTACATGTGCAATCATATCCCGGAAGAACTGCTGTTTGCCGGGGGTATTTTACCGGTCAAGCTTTTGGGGGACAGTATCCCTGTGGTCGAGGCCAATCAATACCAGGCAGTGTTTATGTGTTATTTCGCCCGCACGCTTGTCGAGATGGGCTTGCAAAATGGTTTAAGCAAGCTTGACGGGCTGATTGGCGCTTATTCCTGTGAGGGCGGCTGCGACTTATTTCAGATCGTAGCGGAGATTGTCAAGCCGTCTTATTATCAATTCATTTCGCTTCCTCATGATACCAAGAATGAAAAGAAAGAACTGGCCGCCAAGTTTCTGTTTGAGGAGTTTAAGGTTGTCAAGCGCTCCCTGGAAGAATATCTGGGCCGGGAAATAAGCGCTGCGGAAATCCTGAAAGCGATTGAAATATATAATGAAACCCGGAGTCTGTTGCGCCAGGTTTATGACGCCAGAGGGAAAAGTAACCGTCCGGGATTCACCGGAGTTGAGGTAGCGGAAATTATGAACTGGGTTGTAGGAGTCCCGAAGGATGAAGCCAATAAGAAGCTTAAGGAATTACTGGCGGAAGCAGCCGGCAGGCAGCTTCCGCCGGTAAAAGGACCGCGGATCCACCTCTCCGGAACGCTGTTTCTCGATACGGAAATTTATCAACTGCTGGAAGATCTGGGCGGGATGGTAGTCTCGGATGATCTTTGTATGGGCAGCCGTTATTTCTGGGATGATATCAAGCTGCCGAAAAAAGCGAGCGCAGATAACCTGCTCGAAGCCATGGTCAGGCAGAAACTGGACAAAGTACCCTGCTCCTGTATGTGTTCCTCCCATGTCGCTGAAGACCGCTTGAAACACATTAATAAACTTAGCGCTAAATACCGGGTTGACGGGGTTATCTTTGCCGTGCACAAGTGGTGTGACTCCCATGCCATGGACCGTCCTTTTATGATTAAACAGCTTCAGGAAGCAGGGCTGCCTGTACTTTCCATAGAAGTCGAAAGAACGATCGGGGACGCTCAGGCCAGGACCAGGATCGAAAGTTTTCTGGAGATGATTGGGGGTAAGACAAGTGTCACAGGTTAAGACGGATAAATCGACCAAGTCAATTGCCACAACCAAAAAAGTCTTTCCGATGGTCAAGGAATATTACGCAGAAGCCAATAAAGTCGTGCAGGATCACAGCAAAAAGATCGCTTATATCACGGGGGCCGGACTGGTGGATTTAGCCTGGGTTTACGAGAAAGTATTTCCGGTTTTCCCAGAAAACTTCAATGCAGCCTGTGCGGCCAAGCAAATGACCCCTCCCTTGCTGCAGGTGGCCGAAGGGGCCGGTTATGCCCGGGAGCTTTGCGGCTATTTCCGCAATCATACCGGCTACCTGTTGGAAGGTAAAGATTGGCAGGACGTCTCTTATCCGGGCGGAGGCCTGCCGGCGCCGGATTTGCTTCTGGGAGACAGCAGCACTTGTTATTTCCACTTGAAATGGTGGCGGGAAACCGAACGTCTC
>DATMXV010000146.1:0-8934 GCA_035561335.1 Desulfitobacteriaceae bacterium | reverse complement strand
GAATGGAATTCCCATTTTATATTTACCATTAATGTTAAACGAACATTCGGTTAAATGCGGATCTTAATCTATTTAAAACGTAGAAACCAGGGAGAAATTAGTTAATGAAGAAACTTTTTACTTCAATGGTCAGAGCTTGCTTACTGTGGAGCCCGGCGCCCAAAAGGCGACGGGAGAAACATCTAAAAAAAGTGATTTGTACATACAGTGGGCCGATACGCATGTTTTGCATGAGGAACAGATTTAAGCTCCGATTTGGCGGACAGTAAAACCGGCCCGGAACAAAATATATCCGAAAAGGAGGAAGAGGCTTGTTATACAGAAAGTATGGAAAAACAAAGGAAATGGTTTCTGCTCTGGGGTTTGGCTGCATGAGACTGCCCATTATCGGCGGTGATCCGACAAACATTGATGAAGGTAAAGCAATCCACATGATTCGTTATGCCATTGATGCGGGTGTAAATTATGTGGACACTGCTTATCCCTACCACGGTACCGGCTTTGCCCAAGGCGGGGCGGGTGAGCCCTTTGTCGCCAAAGCTTTAAAGGCCGGCTACAGGGAGCGGGTCAAGTTAGCGACAAAGCTTCCCAGCTGGTTGATCAAAACCCGGGCCGATATGGACAAGTATTTGAATGAACAGTTGGCGCGCCTGGAGACGGATGTAATAGACTTCTATTTGGTACACAGCCTGAATAAAGAGGTCTGGCCCGGATTAAAGGAAGCCGGTATTGACGAATTTTTAACGCAGGCGCTCAAAGACGGGAGAATCAGCTATGCCGGCTTTTCTTTTCACGATCAGATCGGGCTGTTTAAGGAAATAGTGGATTACTATGATTGGTCGTTCTGCCAGATTCAGTATAATTATTTGGACGAAGATTTCCAGGCGGGAAAAGAAGGCCTGGAGTACGCGGCCCAAAGAGGTTTGGGGATTGCCGTCATGGAACCGCTGCGGGGCGGTAATCTTGTCAGGTTGCCGGCAGAAGCAAGCGCCATTATTGAGCGGGCCGGAGTGAAAAGAACAGCGGCGGAACTGGGTCTCAGATGGGTATGGAACCACCCGGAAGTATCCGTCGTCTTGAGCGGGATGACGACAATCGATCATGTTACCGAGAATCTACGCGTGGCCCGGGAAGCTGAAGCCGGTTCCTTAACGGCCGCAGAAACAGCCGTAATCGCAGCAATCAAGCAGCTTTTTAATGAAAGAATAAAGGTCAATTGCAGCGCTTGTTCGTATTGTATGCCTTGTCCCGCCGGGATCAACATTCCTGCCTGCTTTACCGCCTATAATAACTATTGGGTCTTTGACGGTACCCCTGATGCCAAGCGGAGCTATAAGTTTTTGGTGAGGACGGCCGCCCCCGCGTCCGAATGCCTGGAGTGCGGCAGGTGCGAAAGCCATTGTCCGCAAGGGATTGCCATCCGGGAAGAACTGAAGCAGGTGAAAGCGCTGTTTGAGTAAATCAGGGGAGAATTACAGCTTAACGCTTTTAGTTGAGATGCCCTGGCAAAATGCGCTGTCATGCTCCACAAAGAGGAGCGTTGGTTTGTAGGCAAAGAGCAAATCCTCAATCTGCAGGCGGGAGATAATATCAATGTAATTGAGCGGCTCGTCCCAAATATACAAGTGTGCCTGCTCACAGAGGCTTCGCGCCAGCAGCACCTTCTTCTTTTGGCCGCTGCTAAAATCAGCCAGATTTTTTTCAAACTGCACCCTTGGAAAATCAAGCTTTCTGAGAATTGCCTTGAACAGGCTTTCATCAATCTTATTTTCTTTGGCATAAGCGCTGAGGTTTCCCTGAATGTCTGAAGTGTCCTGGCTGACATAGGAGATCTTCAGTCCGCTTGCTTTGCTGAGTGTCCCCTGATAACAGAGCGGCTCTCCCCGAATAAGTTTTAAGATACTTGACTTGCCGGAGCCGTTTTGACCGCAAAGAGCAACTCTGTCGCCTTGCGCAATGCTGAAGCTGATACCGCTGCAAACTGCCCTGCCGTCATAGAAAATACTGATTTCCCGAAACTCCGCCAAGTTGCTTTGATAGTGCTTCAGCGGTCTGATCTTAAGGCCGGCAGATGTTTCAATATTTCTCAGCAGCCCGGACTTTTCCTCGATGGCGGTTTGCTGACGGTTCTCAATGTTTTTGGATCGCTTCATCATTTTGGCCGCCTTGTGCCCAATGTATCCTTTGTCGGGTTTCACTCCGGAATTTCTGGCGCCGAATTTGGTTTTTTCAACTTTATCCGACCAATTGGCTGTCCGCTTTGCCGCAGCCTGCAAATGCCTGATCTCTTGCTTAAGTTTAGCATTTTCTGCCAGTTCGAAGTTGTCCTGGAGCTGTTTGTTGTGCCACCACGAGGAGAAATTGCCTTTTTGAATTTCGATGTCGCTCTTGTTGATGGCAAGAATATGGTCTACACAGTTATCCAAAAAGGCTCTGTCATGGGAAACTAAAATGAAGCCCTTTTTTGAGTCGAGATAATCACTTACCACCTTTCTCCCGTCCAGGTCAAGATGGTTTGTCGGCTCGTCAATCAACAGAAAACTGTTTTCCCTGAGGAACAAGGCCGCAAGCAGAACCTTGGTTTGCTCGCCGCCGGAAAGTGTCCGGAAAGGGCGGTACAGAACCTCGGCGGAAACCTGCAGGAGATTCAGCTCGCGCAAAAGCCTCCAGCTTTGGCAGCCGGGCAGGATGCCGTCGATGACCGTGCCGGTATCCTGTTCTATATTTGGCACGGCAAACGGGAAGTAGGCAAAATCCACGCTTGCCGAAATTTGTCCGCTGTAACTGTATTTGCCCAGAAGCAAATTGAGAAATGTGGTTTTTCCTCTGCCGTTTCTTCCTGTGAAGCCCAGTTTCCAGGCGGTATCCACTTGAAAGCTGACGTTTTCAAAGATGTTGTAGTAACTGCCGTCATAGGCAAAGGTCAGGTTTGTTACGTTTATTTGAGACATGGTAAAATATCCTCCTCTGAAAATTATAAAGCTGCAGGAAAGTTACTTCCTGCAGCTCACAATAACACGACAATTTAAGCCGTAAAGCACGGTCTTGCCGGGATATTTTCAGGAGTGAAAAGACTTGGTAACTTTCTTGCACGGCACAACAAAACCAGCGGTGAATAACGCCGCTGTGCTGATTTCATTGATGCCTTGTTAAATTAGCAAGAAAAATTACGCATCTTTTCAGCTCCAATCTTCCATATTCCATGTTCTTATTTACCATATCATGTCGTCCTGTTTTTTTCAAATAAAACTGAAAACGGTATATCGGGATTGCAGTACCGTCTTTATGATTGCGCAAAGTTGAGAATGCTCTTTGCTCATGATACAATAAGCAAAACTCTCAGAAAGGAGATGCTGATTTATGTTGAGAATGGCAAGTATTACGGAGATTGTAGTTTGCAGGGAGGGATGTGTAAAATAAATTTCTGCTTGCACTATGCCTCCCGGACGAAGCGCGTAACGGAGGTAATAGACTTGAATAATTTAAGGAAATACGGCGCCAGCGAGCGCTTTTTTAGAGAAGCGGCCCTCTATCCTGAACTGGACCTGGCAAGAGTGGTTTCGCAATATAAAGACTTATATAAAATTGCCGCCGGACAGGGTGAGGTTTTGGCGGAGATTTCGGGAAAATTCCGCTATGAGGCGGCCTGTCTTGTGGATTATCCCGCGGTTGGTGATTTTGTCATGGCTGGCCGCACTGACGCTGGAGCCGGCAAGGCCATTATTCATAAGGTCCTGACCCGGAAAAGTACTTTTGCCCGGACCGCCGCCGGCGCCTGTAAGCAAACACAGATAGTGGCCGCCAATATTGACATCGTGTTTATCTGCATGTCCCTGAACAACGATTACAACCTGAACCGTTTGGAACGGTATCTGGCGCTGGCCTGGGACAGCCGGGCAATACCTGTTGTTGTGCTTACCAAATCCGACTTGTGTGCCGATCTGCCAAGCCTTCTGGCGGAGATTTCAACAGTCGCCCCAGGGACCGATATTATAGCCACATCCAGCTATAATAAGGGTTCCTGTGACAAGCTGTTGCCCTATCTGAAGCAGGGTGTTTCAGCGTCCTTTATTGGTTCCTCAGGCGTTGGCAAATCCACCCTGATTAACTGTCTGGCAGGAGAAGAATTGCTGGCGACGTCAGCGACCCGCCAGGATGATAAAGGCAGGCACACCACCACCAGGAGAGAACTGCTGATTCTGCCGCAGGGCGGTATTGTCATTGACACACCCGGTATGAGGGAGCTGGGCGTGGAGTCGGCAAACCTGTCCAAATCCTTCGCGGATATTGACGACCTTGGGACACGCTGCCGGTTCCAGGATTGCACCCATACTGCTGAGCCGGGCTGTGCAGTAAGGCAAGCCATCGAATTGGGCCAACTTGAAGAAAGACGCCTGGAAAATTACCGGAAGTTGAAAAAACAAGCCCGCTATGATGGTCTTTCGTTCAAACAGATTGAGACTGAAAAGCTCAACACTATGTTTGGCAGTGTGGGCGGCCGGAAAAAAGCCAGAGATTTTATCAAGCAAAAAAACAGGCGGAGATAAGAACACGAATACAGCCCCCGGTCTTTTAAATAGACAAATCACCTCCCAGGTAGTATAATAAGCATACTATAAGGATCTATAATTACTACCGGGAGAGGTGGTTTGCGTGATAAATATTAAACCGTCTGCGGCGATCCGCAAAAACTACAATGAAATTTCCGAGCTGTGCAAGCGCTTAGGAGAACCGGTTTTTCTTACTAAAAATGGTGAGGGTGATCTCGTAGTCATGGATATAGAAACCTATGCCAGAAGAGAAAGCATGCTACGGCTGCGGGAAAACCTGGTTTCTGCGGAGGAAGGCAGGCTGAGCGGAAAACCGGGTTATTCCGTTGACGAGGTATCCGCCATGATGAAGGCCGTTGTCCGGGAGGTCCTGGATGGACAACGGAAATAGACGGTGTGATGTAGTTATTTCTGATGAAGCTGTCCAAATGCAGTTATCCCATGTGCGGTTTTTGGCACAGGTTAACGGGCCTGCGGCATTGCGCTTAATTGAAGTCTTTCAGGAGAAGACGAAGTCACTGGAGCAGTTTCCCGAAAGAAATCCCTGGCTGACTGATCCGCTGATTCCAGCGGGGAAATACCGAAAGCTCTTGCTGGAAAAAAGGTACCTGCTTGTTTATCAGATCAAGGAAAGAATCGTCTATGTGGACACAGTTGCCGATACCCGCCAGGATTATGGCTGGTTATTATAAGCCGGATGTTTAACCCCCTTACTCAATGATATGCAGTAAGGGGGTTTTCTTAGAGGGCGCAGGAGGCCCTGCGCGTTCTCAAAAAGGGCGGCAAAACGCTGGGCTTAATTTATAATGAAAGTAATCTATCCAGGGGCCAATTATCAGTGATGCCTTGATCAAGGCTGACAACTTGGCTTAGAAAACAAGGCCTAAAGCAATCAGTATAAGAACAGCAATCACTACGATCCCTATACCGGCACAGAATAACATCTTCACACCCTCCTTTACCAGTATATTACATCTTATGCCTTAGCCTGTTTTAGTTGTTACAAAATGGAAATAATAAGGAAGTAAAAAAAGCAGGGGAACACTTGACAAGGAAATGGCTATTAAATAAAATATTGTTAGCACTCGAGATCACTGAGTGCTAACAATATGAATTTATTAAATATCAATCTCTGGGTAATTTAAGTACTTATAAAGCAAATTGAATTTTTTTACCATTTGCGGTCAATGATATTCAGGTAATGGTTAAGCAGACGAGGGAGGAAAAATTAATGGCTGTAAAAGAAATTGCTTTTGACGAAAAAGCCAGAAAATCTATTGAAACCGGTGTAAACAAACTTGCTGATGCTGTTAAAGTTACACTTGGCCCTAAAGGAAGAAATGTCTTATTACATAAAAAGTTTGATGATCCTAAGGTAACTAACGATGGGGTTACGATTGCCAAGGAAATCGAACTTGAAGAACCTTACGAAAATATGGGAGCCCAGTTGGTTAAAGAAGTTGCCAGTAAGACAAATGATGTAGCCGGGGATGGGACAACCACAGCTACCCTGCTGGCCCAGGCTATTGTCAGAGAAGGACATAAGAATATTACTGCCGGTGCCAATCCGATGTTTTTAAAAATAGGAATCGAGAAAGCAGCCGCTAAGGCTGTGGAATCCTTAAAGAAGAACAGCCGGGAACTAAAAGATAAAGCTGACATGTTATATGTGGCTACAATATCTTCCGGTGATAAGGAAATCGGCAAACTGATTACTGACGCGATGGAAAAGGTAACATCTGAAGGGGTTATTACGCTTGAAGAATCCAAGGGTTTGGAGACTTACATTGAATATGTGGAAGGAATCCAGTTCAATAAGGGATATGTTTCACCTTATATGATCACAGACCACGAAAAAGCAGAAGCTGAGTTGGAGGATCCGTATATTCTGATTACCGACAAGAAAATCAGCAGTATTCAGGACCTTTTGCCTGCCTTGGAAATAGTTGCCAATAGTGGCGGCAAGCTGCTCATAATTGCCGAGGATGTAGAAGGTGAAGCCCTGGCAACTCTTATTGTCAATATGCTGCGCGGAAAATTTACCAGTGTGGCGGTTAAAGCACCGGGCTTTGGTTTCCGAAGGGATGATATCCTGCAAGACATTGCCGCCCTGACCGGCGGCCAGGTAATTACTGAAAAAATCGGGATGGATATCAGGGAATTCAAACAAGAATGGCTGGGCAGGGCCAAATCAGTTAAAGTCAAAAAGGAAGAGACCACAATTATTGACGGCGGCGGCGATCGCAAGGATATCGAAGAACGGATTGATGGGATCAGGATAGATATGGCGAGACCCGGGACATCCAGCTATGAAAAAGAGAAATTAAATGAAAGGCTGGCCAGACTTAGCGGCGGGGTTGCCTTAATTAAAGTCGGGGCCGCAACCGAACCTGAGATGAAAGAGAAAAAGTACAGGGTTGAAGACGCTCTCAATGCAACCAGAGCGGCAGTCGAGGAAGGGATTGTTCCCGGCGGCGGTACTGCTTATATTAATGCAATTCCCGATGTCCTGGAAGTGGTTAATAGTCTGGAGGGGGATCAGAAAACCGGGGCTGCTATTATCCTGAGGGCCCTGGAAGAACCGCTGCGCCAGATTGCGTTTAATGCAGGAGTAGACGGTTCAGTAGTTGTTGAAAAGATTAAAAACAGTGAAAAAGGCCTGGGCTTTGATGCGGCTAACAACGAATTTGTCGATATGGTCAGTACCGGGATTATCGACCCCCTGAAAGTTGCCAGATCAGCCTTGCAAAATGCGGCCTCAATTGCCGCCATGATCCTGACAACAGAAACTGCCATTGTCGAAAAACCGGAAAAGAAACCAGCGCCTATGGCGGCGCCTGATATGGATATGGATTATTAATCAGGATGGTTAAGATCTGCTCCCGGGAATTCCTCAGACGGAAAACCTGCGGGAGCTTTCTTTTTTTAGTATAATTTTAATGTTTCTTCCGGGTTATAGATACTGCCGCCGATATACTCTCGCAAAATGGAATTAGGCGGAACGGTGGAAGTCTCCAGTGGTTCAAAAAAGGCCAGCAAGTCCAGCAGGCGTACTTTGATCTCATAATGAGGGCTGTTTTCAGGGATCTTGCGCAGTGCAGCCTCGGCATAAGGACGCAAGGCATTTAGTTCGTAGATCAGGCTGGAATTAAAGATGACATCACAGTCTTCCTGGAACTTAAAGACATTATTTATTTCACCTTTGCGGATATTTGGCCACATTAAGAATGTCAGCTCGGGACCTACCCCTCTGAACAAATCACCGCGGACCATGCGGCGGATTAACCTGGCTTCGGTTGAAGGTACTCTGTTCATGGGGTCCACATTGACACCGAAAAGTGAAGATAAATATATTTTAAATAAAATATTATTGTTATCCACAGTCAGTAAATCCGGGTTCAGGGCATGAATCCCTTCGATAACAAGAATTTCCTTCTCCCTTAGCTGCATGGGCTTGGTTTTGTGGCTGCGTTTGCCGGCAACGAAATCAAAGACCGGCGCATCAATCGATTTACCGGCGATCAAAGCTCCGGCATGTTTTTGTAAAAGTGAGAAATCCAAGGCATCCAGAGTGTCGGAATCAATATTTCCCTGCTCGTCACAGGGCCGTCGTTCCATATCCAGAAAATAATTGTCCAGGGTGAGCAGAAGCGGCTTTATACCATTAATCCGCAATTGGGTAAGAAGCCTTCGGGTGAAGATTGTTTTCCCTGAAGTTGACGGCCCGGAAATCAGCACGCTACGTAAAGTGCTGCGTTGCTGGGTGATCATTTCGGCAATCAGAGCGATTTGCTTATGATGGATGGCTTCGCCTGTATTGATCAGTTCCCGGCCGTGTCCCGAGGTGATATAGTTATTAACTTCATAAGAGAATTCAAGATCAAGATTTTTCAGCCACTGCTGCCTTAACCAGTATGCTTCAGACAGTTTTTCCGGGAGCGTAAAAGGTTTGTCCCCGTCTTCCTTCTTATAGTCAAAGTCGACAATAAACCCGCCGGAAAAGGGGATCAGCCTGTATTCCGGAGCCATTCGGGGGTCAGTTTCCGCCGGATGAATAGTTTTCACCACAATGTCGTCTATCCGGTAATAATAATAGTCCTTTTTAAAAAGAAATTGGATTGTGCTGCCTTGTTTTATCCATTCCTGCAGTTTAGTATCCAGGAGTTCCACTTCGCGTTTGGAGATAGGGGTATTTGATAGTTCGCAGTATATCCCTTTTCCGATGGAAAATAATGTTCGGAATGTTTCTCCGGGGAATAGTTTTGGAATAATCTTGATCAGACCGAGTTTTACAGTTTGACGGGTCCTATCCAAATGAGTTTCTATCATAGTTTCATCTCCAGTAAAAAATACTGTATACTATAAATTTCGCTGTCTAATTAAT
>DATMXV010000145.1:0-4604 GCA_035561335.1 Desulfitobacteriaceae bacterium | reverse complement strand
CTAAAAAGCCAGGCTCGCCACAAATATTTTGTCAAAATCGATATGATTGGACAGTTCGATAACCTTAATTTTCCGCACAAGATTCTGCATTTCCAAACGATAGAGACCGTTCAGGAGAAAAGCTTTCCCCCCGGCTTTTGAGGTATTGCCGACAAATTCGACTTTGCTTTCAAACTCTTTTAGTAATAAACCTATATTGATAAGGCTTTTAGCCCTCAGATGAAAACCGAAAGATCCCGCGATCAGCACCTTGTCGACAGCGTCTGCCGTAACCCCATTGCTGGTCAGCAAAAATTCTATGCCCGATCTCACAGCCCCTTTGGCCAGTTGAACCTGACGGATATCCTTTTGCGTTATTAAAATTCCTTCGGCCACAACAAAAGCCGGTTTCCCATCAAGTTTCGTAAGCCTGCTGCGCAGGGTCCCCGGCAGGCTGTTGTCATCCGGAGAAACAAATTTGCCATTTTTACTTACAATACCATGGTCAACAAGTTCGCCGACAATATCCAGCAGGCCACTGCCGCAGATTCCTGCCGCCTTCGCGCCCCCAATGGTTCTGACCTCAATGCCGGCATCTTCATTTATTTCAAAATACTCAATTGCCCCCAGCGCCGCTCTCATACCGCAGGTTATATTCATCCCCTCAAAAGCAGGCCCGGCGGCAGTTGAGGTCGCCGTCAGGAGACCGTCGGAGCTTAGGACCATCTCGCCGTTTGTACCGATATCGACAAACAGGGTCACACCCTTTTGGTCATGAAGGCGCGAAGCCAGTACGCCTGATGTAATGTCCGGCCCCACATATGAAGAAATAATCGGCGGAAAATAAACAAGGCCAAAATCGGCAATCTCAACACCCAGCTCTGCTGAAGACTTATGGCAGCCACCCCTTAACTCCGGTGTGTAAGGATATTTTCCTAAAGAATACGGGTTAACATTGGCGGCCAGATGAATCATCGTAGTATTTCCGCTGAAAACAACTTCATAAATGTTCTTTCTATTAACGCCGGCTTCTTTGCTGATTTCCCTGATCATCCTGTTTATTTCTTTTAAAATATCTGTGAACATTGTTTGGAGCCCCTGTTTGTCAGAGGCATATTTTATCCGCGAGAGCACATCCTGGGCCAGGAGACTCTGCGGATTCAGCGAGGACACCGAAGCAATTTCCCGGCCGGAAGCAATATCAACAAGTGAGGAAACAAGCGTTGTTGTTCCAATATCGACTACGACACCAAAATTCAGCTCTTCGGTATTACCGGACTCTTTACCAAGTACATCACCGCCGCCCATAACAAGGGTAGCGCTTTTTCCGTCATAGTACTTTTTAATATAGCTGTTAAGTTTGATAGCGAAGCTTTGCCCGTCACTAAGAATTTTCAGGGTTTTATTCCGGTTTTTGACAATTGAGACAACCTCAATATCCCCAACTGCCTCAGCCTGGCAGGCCAGGACATAGCCTTCAGATACCTCCTTCCCGGTAAGATGATGCTTGCCCGGATTCAGAATAAACTGAAGGTCTCCGGGATTGAGCTTTACCTTGCATTTACCGCAGATACCGGCAGAATTGCATGGCGACTCGATTAAAACACCGGCACTGCGCGCCGCCTGAAGGATGGTCGTACCCTTCTCAACCTCCGCAATAACTCCTTCGGATATAAAATTAACCCTGACCATCTCTCAACCCTCCTTTACCATCCGGGTCATTGCCTTGATATTTTCAAGAGGAGTGGACGTGTCCAGTCCGCAGGCCGGGGCAATAATATTGATTCCATCCATCACCAGTCTTTGCGTGTGGTTGGCGATCTTTTCCGGCTCCCCGGACTTCAGCAAAAATGTACTGAGATTTCCCATCGTCGTTAGCTGGGGATATTTACTCTTGAGCAGGCTTAAGTTGACCAAAGCATCTGAGCTGATTGCATCCGACCTGAGCTCCGCCACATACTGCTCAACCGCATTCATCCGCCCGCAAATATGAATAATCACCGCTGCGTTCAGTTTATGAATCGCGTCAACCAGCTTATTCAGATACCTCACAGCATACTCCTTAAACATTTTCGGCCCAAGAATCTCTCCCGTTGCGGTGGGATCGGCTATGGAAATGATCGTCGCCCCATTATCCAGCATCAGCCTGGCAAAATCAACCAAATGGTCTGTTACATAGTCGACAACCTTATGGGCATTTCCGGGATCTTTCCTCAATTCTCTGAGAAAAACCATCGGATCCACAAGCGAAGCAGCCGTGCTTATCGGACCCGTAATGCTGCCGACAACGGGAACATCCGGGTATTTCCTGGACAAATCGTATTCCGCCTGAATAATAGCGCTTACCCTGGTATTTTTCCCCATAATTCCGATTTCTTTATATTCAACCTGCGCCACAGAAGGGAAAACTTCTTTGGCAATCTTCGGCTCACAGTCCAGTGTCCCATAATCTATTTCGCTTCCCAGGACCTCAGCTTCAACAGTCATGCAAAACGGAATGCCGAAGTTCTCGAAACCTGTATTTTCATTGACATCATGGGCAATATCAGCCATTAATTCAGGATTATGGTGACCTTCCGGAAGTGTGCGCCCGGTTTTTTTCATCACATCCACAATCGCTGAATTCATCATTCCCCCAGGACAAATAACCGGAGGCCTGTCAACTTTATCTTTATGTAAAACTCTCAGCAGCCGTTCTTTAGGGCTGAATATATCCATAGCCATTCCTCTTTTCTCTTTTCCCTCTTCAAACTTGAAAATACTTATTCCACTGACTCACCAACAAGGCTTTTGGCAAGCCTGACTGCTTCGGCGGCATTCACTGAATACCCGTCTGCGCCTATTTTGTCGGCAAATCCCTGCGATACCGGACCGCCGCCAACGATAATCTTAAAATTGTTTCTGATATTCCCATCTTTCAATATCTTTATTACTTCTTCCATGCCGTCCATCGTTGTTGTCATAAGCGTTGATATCCCGATAATTTCCGCATTTTCCTCCTGCGCCCTGTCTGCAAAAACATGCGGCGGCACATCCCTGCCCAGGTCTACAACTTCAAATCCCGAAGTATCAAGCATCAACTTGACGAGATTCTTACCTATATCATGAGTATCGCCCTCAATGACCCCGAGAACGACTTTATGCTTGTCAGCGGACGCCGAAACATCAAGGTGTGGTTTGAGCACATCCAGGCCGACGTTCATGGTATCAGCGCATATAAGCAGTTCCGGGACAAAATATTCCTCTTCCTCAAAGAGTTTACCCGCCCTTTCCATCCCGTCGGCAAGCCCTTTGTCGATAGCTTCAAAGGCATCGATTCCTTTTTCAATAACTTCGTTTGCTAATCTGACTGCAGCGGTATCATCCATATCAAGGACAGCATCCGACAACTTCTTAAAAAGCTCTTCTTTAGCAGACATTCCAATCCCTCAATTCCTTATAAAATTTATGAATTAACTGATTTAATCTTTGGTTAAATCCAGGTTATAATCGCTTACATCTTATAGCTGTATGCCGTATTGACCATGGCCCTTATATTTTCAAAAGGGACATCAGGCGGAATATCACAGCCCGGCATCATTAGATAACCACCCTCCAATCCTGCCTTTTCCACACAGGAGCGGCAGGCTGCCGCAACCTGCTCCGGTGATGATTCCAGCATAACAGCTACCGGATCCATGTGACCGGTGAAAGCAATCTTTCCGTTCAATACTTGTCTGGCAAAAGCTAAATCAACCTTGTAATCAAGGGATATGACGTTGACTCCGATATCGGGAATCAGATCAAGCATTTTCGAGGAATCGCCACAGATATGTATCATAGTTCCGAATACTTTATCCGCAATCTTGGCCCTGGCCTTGGTTGCCGGGGGCATTACAAACTCAATAAACTGTTTGCGGGCGATCATATCACCCGAAGCAGAAGGCTCAGCCATAGAAACAAATTCAGCTCCGGCTTCGACAAAAAGGCTCCAGTAGCGGTAACAAAGCTCTGTAGTGAACTCAAGTATGGCATGGACCGCCGGCTTATCCCTGATCATGTTACGCATGATCTTGTCTGTACCCAGAAGCAGTCCGCCTAATGTGAGCGGACCCCATTGGCTATTGCCAATCATCGTTTTAGCGCCGATGTTCCTGGCCAAAATTTCAGTTGTTTTGAGCATTGCATTAATTCCGGGATCTTCAGTCAATTTATCGAGATTCAGCTTATCCACTTCAGCGGCACTGTTTATAAGCGGTTCTTCAACATCTGGCGCCGCTCCCTTTTTATAAAAATTAACCTTACCGCCGAGCGCCCTGATAGCCAGGTTGTTACACCCCGCCGCCGCCCATATTATATCTGATCTCACCTCTTCGTTTGTCTGGGCAATAATTTCAGCAGCAGTTTCCGGGGACAAATCAAACGAATCACCCAGCGACATGCCCTTTCTGTGAAAAACCCATACGCCGCCGGATAAAAGCGTAACCGGAACTCTTTCAGTTTTCTGTAATTTCACTGCCTGTTTAAAAATCTCTTTTCCGTTCATTAACACCCGCCTCCGAATTACTGTTTTGTTTTCAACTCATTGAACCTGAATATTACCCCATGAAACATCAGGCAAATAAAAAAACTTATTAAATATCAAC
>DATMXV010000144.1:0-6140 GCA_035561335.1 Desulfitobacteriaceae bacterium | reverse complement strand
AAAAATAAAATATATTGATTATTAAAAAATAAATTTCAAAAAAAAATATTACAAATATGATATGATATATAAGACAGGAAGCGGGGGTTCATAATAATGAGAATAAGATTTTTAGGCGCAGCCCGTACAGTTACAGGCTCATTTTATGTCGTTGATACTGAGAAAGTGCGCTTTGCGATTGACTGCGGTATGTTCCAGGGGGTAAAGTCCATTGAAGAACGCAATTATGGAAAGTTTTCGTTAGATCCCAAATCCATTCAATTTTTAATCCTTTCCCATGCCCATATTGATCATTCAGGCTTAATACCCAAACTTTGTAAAGCCGGGTTTAACGGTCCTATCTATTGCAGTTCGGCTACCGAAGAGCTCTGCAAGGTAATGCTGCCGGACTCGGCCCATATTCAGGAATTTGAAGTCAAAAGGAAAAACCGGAAATTAAGCAGGGCTAACAAGGCGCCCCTGGAACCAATTTATACCATTCAGGACGCTTTAAATTCCCTGTACCAGTTTGTAACCTTAAATTATGATGAAATCCATGAAGTGGCCGAGGGAGTAGAACTCAGGCTCCGCGACGCCGGCCATATTTTGGGTTCCTGTATAGTGGAATTGTGGGTGAAAGAAGGGGAAGACAAAACCAAACTTGTCTACAGCGGCGACCTCGGGCATGGCAGCCAGCCTTTCGTCAAAGATCCTGCCGTTATTGAAGATGCCGATTACCTGCTGATAGAATCAACCTATGGCAACAGGAAACACGAGGCAATGCAAGACAGGCCGGAAAGACTTAAAAAGATTATTGATGATACTATGAACCGGGGCGGCAATCTGATCATTCCTTCCTTTGCGGTGGAGCGGACTCAGGATTTGCTCTATGATCTTAGTATCCTACAAAGCGAGGGCCGCCTTGATCCCGGTATAAATGTATATATTGACAGTCCCCTGGCCATTGCCGCTACCGAAATATTTGAACGCAATCAGGCCCTCTACGACCAAAAAACCATAGAAATGGTCAAGAACGGGAACCACCCCCTGAAATTGCCCAATCTGAAATTTTCCCGTACCCAGGAAGATTCTATGGAACTGAATAAAATCAGCGGCAATGCGATAATTATTTCGGCCAGCGGTATGTGTGAAGCAGGAAGGATCAAGCATCACCTGAAGTATAATTTGTGGCGTCCCGAGTGCACTATCCTCTTTGCCGGTTATCAGGCTGAGGGTACCCTGGGCCGGCGGATTATGGAAGGCGAAAAATTGGTAACCATTCACGGGGAACAGGTGGCCGTTAAAGCAAATATTGAAAGCATCCAGGCTTATTCAGCCCATGCTGATCAAATCGCCCTCATGGATTGGCTGCGCAATTTCGGAAACAAACCTAAAACTGTTTTTATAGTCCACGGAGAAGAAAAAGCCCAGCAGGTCTTTGCCCAGCTTATTGAAAGCGAGCTGCAAATGACCACTAACATTCCTAAATGGTTAGAAGAAATAGAACTAAAACCAATTGAAGTCGTGCAACCCATCCAGATCATTCACGGAGCTGAAGAAGCAGAATCCCCGCCTCATGACTGGAGCAAAGCTCTGGCGGCTGAGGAAATGTATTTCAGGGTCAGGAGTAAATTAAACCAGCTCTTTGAGGACCGTTACAACAGCGCTCAATATGAAAAATTGACGGAAGAACTCAGGGAAATGGAATATCTTCTTAAAAAATCATAAAAGTACCGGGTAAGGTACGGTTTAATAGGGAAACTTATTGAACCATACCCCAAACCGATACGGAAAAGCAAGAGATAGGCGTTGTCCCGCAAGGGATGGCGCCTATCTCTTTGCTAATTCTTTGAATGATCACTTGGAGAGATGGGATTTGCAGACCAGTTCTTCATCACCTTAGTAATATTTCAATGTATTTATAGGCTTTATCAAAAACGTCTTTATCCTTGATTTTGTACTTAATCCAAACGATACTGCGTAGTGCTTTTGTTACTTCCTGCCGACCGGCTGTGGTGTTCTGCCAGCCAGGGAAGCGGATAATTTTCACAATGACGTCAATGTCATTCACGATACGCTCGACTATAATCGGCGTGTTATCATTTTTCACACTATTGAAAAGCTCGGTAAGTGCAGCGATACCCTTGTCAATTTCCTCATCCGGCACAACTTCTTTTTCGGCCTGCGCCGCCTCAAGGTCCGCCTCGGCAGCTTCGGCGATAGCCAGATTATATCTCTTCATTTCTTAATTTGCTTTCTATCCTTTTAAAGACTTTGCGTGCAGGTTTTACACGGCCGTTTTCAATATCATCCAGTCCCTTTTCAAGCATGGCATACAATTCAAATTTTCCAACAAGCCTTTCATAGGTCTTTCGTTTGCGGCCATTCACCTTGACGGATTTATCCGCGATGTTCTTTTCGAGTACCGGCGGGTAAATACTTTCAAAGTCGGCTAATATCTTCAGAAGGCGCTCGTCCAGAAATGTCAAAGCGTGTTTTCGGATTTCAGTCGGCACACCGTAATATGCTTCCGCTATACCGCCTGTGATAGCGGCAAGAGTGTCGCTGTCCCCTCCGATGGAAATGGCGTTGCGAATAGCGTCTTCGAAAGATACGGACTCAAGAAACGCCATAATCGCTTGCGGGACTGTGTCCTGACAGGTTTCGTTAAACACATAGCTGTCACGAATTCCGTCAAGGGTAAAGTTCAGCGGATAATAATGTTCATTAACATAGTCGCGGATCTCAAGTATGCTTTTACCCTCACGGGCAAGAAAGATACAGACGGTGGTTGCTTCTGCGCCTTTAATCCCTTCGGGGTGATTATGAGTAACCTCGGTGACCTTTCGGGAGAGTAATTTTGCTTCATCAAACGTTTTTGCTGCAAAGCCACAGGCAGATACACGCATCGCCGCGCCGTTGCCGAAGCTGTTATACGCTTTAGGATCATCAGAGTACATCCATTGCCGGAACATACCGCCATATCCACAGTTAGGATAGGGGCGACCGACCTCCTGCATGGCTTTAACTGCAAATTCCCCAAGGTTATTATAGTCGCCGGTACAATCAAGCAGAGCCTTGGCTACTGCAAGGCTCATAACGCTATCGTCCGTGAATTCACAATGATATGTAAAAAAATCGAAATCTTTTATTTTAATATTGTTCCACTCAAACCGCGAGCCGATAATATCGCCAATTATTGCGCCAAGCATCATTACACCTCAATCCCATAATGATGATAGTCTCTCCAGTCTTCGTACAAGCTGTACTCACTGCATTTAGGGCACGGATTAGAAGATAACGGACCTTTCTTCCCCCTTTGCGGAAAATACGAGAATTTCACTGGGGCATCCCTGCATTTTTTCTTGAAACTTCCTGTTGGACTCAGGGGTTGCAAAATGCATGGGAATAAAATAGCGGGGGACAAGTTCCTGAATGAAGTACTCCGCCCCGGCGCTATAGTGTTCCCGGAGCCGCGGGTCGACCGGAAAGAAGGCCAGATCGATCTTTTCACCCTTGATTTTTTCAATCTCGTTCAGAAAGTCTTTTTCGGCGGTTGCCCTTCCCTCAGGGGTATCATCATACCAGTACCAGCGGTTTAAATCACCGGCATGAAAGATGGCGATACCTTCGACCCGGACAAGAAAGGATACGCCCACATCTGTGGAATTATAAGCCTTAATTTTTAAATCACCTATTATCAGACTCTCGTAGGGGGCCAAATAATTAATGTTTTGCAGTTTTTGAGGAACGCTGATCTCATGACTAAAGATATAGTTAATATCCGGTCTGTCATTTTGCCACTCCAGGACCACCGGATTAAAATGATCAGGATGACTATGAGAGCAAAAGATAAAGATATTTTTCCGGCTCTCTTTAATTAATGGTTCCGCCGGGCCTTGATAATAATCAAACAAGAGGAGATTTTCAGCAGTTTCGACTAGAAACCCGCTATGATCCAAATATTTTATTTTGATACTCCGGCCTCTTATTGTCCTCACTCCCTAATTAAAATTTATGTATCCTCCTTAACCCCAAATCCTGGGCAATTTGCACGGCCTCGGCTCTTATGCAATTTTACATATCCTGGAATATATTTATTCGCTAAGGCCACTCCTTAAGAAGCAAATTGAGAAAAAACCCGGGCTAATTCAGGATATAATTGCTCCGGGGGTGTTGTCAGTTTGGTCCGCATGAACCTGTTTCCTAACTCTGCGGCCTGCGGCAGCGCCCTTTCTTTTATAAGTAAAACTGCTAAGAAACCGGCGGCGAGTGTATCGCCTGCTCCGGTAAAATCACTGATCTGTTCACGTTTTACGGCATTAATCTTAAAGCTCTGCTCAACTAGATCCTGGCCTGAACGGGTGTAAAGATTGGTATATGCTTTATCTTTTAAGATCAGAAGTGTTTCCCGCAGTTCATACCGGGCAAAAATTCTCCGGGCCCTCTCCAGATCTGTTGATTCAGGCCTGCCGCCCCCCAACAGATTATACTCCGTTCTATTCAGGAAAAGAAAATCGGCAGTCTTGATAATCCCGGCCACAGCCGGGGCCAGGTCCTTCAGCCAGAAGTAACCGGGATCACAGCTGATTTTTATTGCCGGATTCTTCCGCTTCGCCTCCCGGATAATCCTGGCCAGGATTATTGGGGTCCTGTCATCAATAAATGAGGTTATATGCAGGATGCGGGTTTCAGTCAGGTATTGCAGTATTTCCTGGTAATTCGCCTCCAGATAATCAGCCATTCTGGTATTACAACCCGGATGATAAAGGAGAGATCTGGCCCCTTCATGATTTATACAAATACATAAACCGCTGTCCTGGTCGGTACAAACAGCTACATATTTATTATCAACAGCTAATTCCTGCATTAATTCCAGAAAATTCAAACCGCTGTTGCCGGCGGGGCCGGCAACTCCTACATACCCGGTTTTCAGACCTGAATTGAGCGCGGCAATTGTATGGATTGTATTAAATGCCGACCCTCCCAGGACAGCTCTAAATGAAGCAGGCCCTAATAATGATCTGATATTTTCAAGCTCAGACAGGTCCACCGGACCTTCAGCCCCATACTCTAATTTCTTCTTGATTTCCCTGATTTTTTCCGGCGGCAAGGCCTCAATTTTTTCGGCAGTTGCGATCAAGTCCAGGTTAAGGGAACCGATCCCTATTATATCTAGCATTTTCCCAGTTCATCCCATTTCCGGGTGGATTTCTCTCACGCCAAATTTATCCTTAATATAATTAATGATCATCTTTACTGCATTATCCAAACCGATCAGGCCCGTGTCAATACAGAGCTGATAATTACGGGCATCCGTCCAGGCGTTACCGGCAATTTGGCGGATATATTTTGCTCTTTCATTGTCATATTGTTCAATCATTTTCAGGGCTTGTTTTTCCGGTACTTCATACAGATCCGCAACCCGTTCCTGGCGGAATGGAATACCGGCATGGATAAAAATACTTAAATGCCGGGGCCTGTTTCTTAGGATGTAATTACCCCCGCGCCCGATAAAGACAGCTGATCTTTCGTCAGCAACTTTATTAATAATCTCAGTCTGGGTCTCAAATACATTACTGACAGAAGGAACGAACAACTTCGGCGGATGGTAGGCCACGGTGTCTACAAACTCTGTTGAAAACAGGATCTGCCAGAATGAAGCAGCTTTTTCGTCATATTCATCCAGGTCATGCTCTGAAACCTGAAGCCTTTGGGCCGCTTCACTGAGAATTTCCCGGTCCAGATAATGGATACCCATACGTTTAGCTATACACTGTCCAATATATGATCCCCCACTGCCTAACTGACGACTTATTGTAATTGCATAAGGCGCATTTTTCATTTCTATCCCTCCATCTAAGATAAACATAAATGGCTTTCATTTTCATAATAGAGAGTTACACATTGACAATATTTATTCCTGCTACAAAATAGTATTTGCTTTTTGCAGTTGTTATACATTCAACAAAAACCGTACTCAAAAAAACAAACAGGGTCCAAGGCAATCCGGTTTCTGATTGGGACCCTGTTTTCTCAAAGTCAGTATTCAGACCTTGAAAATATTCTTGTCATAGCATTTATCCACTTCAGCTGAAGCGTTATGTGGCTGATCCCATACTTTTCCCTCCACCTCTGTTCCCGGGAATTGTACCTGATAT
>DATMXV010000143.1:0-7474 GCA_035561335.1 Desulfitobacteriaceae bacterium | reverse complement strand
AAACAACACTGTGTTAGATAAGTGTTGTTTTTCTTATGGGATTTTGCAATTAAAGTTCATAGGATTTGGGAGACGTTTTAGAACGGTGGTGTAACAAACTCGCTATCAGTGATAGAACAAATTACATATCTCTTGTTCGTACGAAGGCTTGATGAAGTAGAGTAGGTGCTCTGCATGGTCAAATGCCATATTTATGTTAGGTACATGCATGCTGATGTATCTGGTTGGATGGGAGGCCGTACTAGGCACCTCGAAAGAAGCTGGTACTATGAGAATCAATATTTCCCCTTGTGGCAGCACTGGTATGGAGTTGTTGAAAGATCATATCAGCAATGCGGGCTGAACCGTTATTCGGGAGTCGCTTGTCAGCTGAGTAGGCGTAATCGCCGGCAACTGCGTAATTGTTGATGATTCGGCAGCCCTGGCGCGGGCTGGGACAAAAGTGACCCAGCCGATTGTTAACGACGAAATCGATATTTCCGGTTTCCTGAATACCGACAGCCTCAGTGATGATGAGTGGGCGCTGCATGGCCACCGCTTCCATGATGGTGCCGGGACCGGCCTTACTGATGATGACGTCGCTGGCGGCCATCAAAGTTTCCATGTTGTCGACAAAACCAAAAACGTAAAGGTGTTCAAACTGGCTCTTCAGGGCCTGCAACTGGTTATAGAGGGCTTGATTTCGCCCGGTGACCACCATGATCTGTTTGTCGCGACAGTTCTTCACAAGCTCCCTAATCCATTCGGCCATGTTGCCGGCTCCCACTCCACCGCCTGTCAAAAGAACCGAAAATCGCTCCGGATCGATGCCCAGCTTCCGACGGGTTTCTAAGCGGGGTAAAGGTGGGCGGCTGAATTTAGGATGAACGGGAAAACCGGTAAGGATGATCTGACTGGCCGCAATTCCGTGCCGGACGAGAGCACTATAGGCTTCTTCTGTCGGCACTAGGTACAAGTCGGCTCCGGGAGTTGCCCAAGAAGCGTGAATGGTGGCTAGATCGGTTATGACCGTGAAAATTGGCCAGGAGGCACGAGTAGCCTTGCGACTGGCGACTAGCAGTCCAATGACCAGGGGGTGAACGGCCAACAACAGGGCGGGATTGATTTAGCTAATTTCGCTTTCGAACCGCGGAGCAGCCTGTTGGTATACGAACTTAGAAAGTAGTTTAATTCTTTTTACACTGTTAGTTTTCTCAAAAAAAAGGTTATTGAGCCAGAGCTGCTTGCGAGAACAATAGTCATAGATTTCCGGAGCTTTTCTCAGGCCGGGAAAGCCGGTGGCTTTGAGCAGATCGGACACGGTACAATTGATATGGTCGTAGCTGTTCAGCGCAGCTACCATCGCGGTCGCGGCGCTGCGGTGCCCGCCTCCAGTGTCAGAGATGGCGAAAAGGATATTATCGACGGTATGAGTCATAGATATCCTCCTAAATTCAATTATGTGCAAGATTTTACCGACGAAAGGCAATGCTCTCTCTTAATTATACGAGATAATGGAAATAAATAAGGTTATTTTTTAGTAAAGTAGTTGTTAATTCGTTTATTACAGTCGTATCACTTTCAGAAAAATTGCCTTTTACATATTTTCTTGAGAAAGTATCCTAACTTGCCAGGATGCCCCAAAACCGTCAGTCGTAGCAGATTTTTTATTAAAAAATAACACAATCTTAATGGAAGTAATTGAAAAATATGCAATTATTATAGTAGTTGGTTTCCAACCATATGCCGATGGCCAAGCGTTAAGAAATAATTGAGGTGAGTAATAATGGAAATTCGGGAAGGAAAATTTCTTTTGAAACTTGCTGAAACACCGGCGGAAAAAAAGCAAATATACGCTCTCCGATACAGTGTTTATTGTAAAGAACTTCATTTTTCAGGAATGAAAAATGGATATGAGGAAGATAATGTCCGGGAAACTGATTATTTCGACGAATTATGTGATCACTTAATTATCCGTGATGAGGAGCGCAACCGTTGTGTCGGTACCTTCCGTTTTTTGCAGGGGAGTAGGCTGCCGCAAGGCGGTGGATTTTACTCTGAGCAATGGTTTGATATAGGAAAATTGAGTGATAAAAGAATCCAGATTCTCGAACTGGGGCGAGCTTGTATTGATGCTCAGTATAGAAATACCAGCGTTTTCAAATTGCTGTTTTTCGGATTAGGCGCATATTTGAAGATGAACCCCCATGATTATTTAATTGGGCTTACAACACTGCCGGCCAACGCAAAAAATGATATTGAATTAATATCAAAGTATTTGATCGGAAATAACGCTGTTAACATCGCTTTTGGGGTTAAACCTAAAAATCAACTAGACATTGACTCTGTTAATAATGGTGAAGTTACCTTGGCTGAATTCAATCAACGAGCAATTCTAAAGAAGATGTCGACACTCATGTTCGCATATTATAAATATGGCGCTGAATTCATTAGTGAACCGTCTATGGATGTGGATTTCAATCCGCCGGTATTTGATTTTTTTACAATCTTTGATACGCATAAATTTCCCGCTTGGGTAACCGAAGGTAAAGCTGGCTAAAGGAACAGGTAGGTTTCGGGGGCCTATATTCCTGATGATAAGGAGTCATATTAATGAAGCTCGCTATTTATAAAGCTGCAGCCCAAATAAAGCACAAAATATTGGGATTACTGCAGGTCGCAGCGGCGTATGTTATCGTATATTGGGTATTCAGAGGCGTGAGGTTCGACCGTAGCGGCATAAAAGAATTAAGGCCACCATTTATTGTACTGGGAAATCATACATCATTTGTTGATCCGGCTTTAGTTCAGTGTGCTGTAGCGCGGTATCCCTGCTACTTTCTTACAACAAACTTTTATTTCCGTCACCCAGTTATCGGAAAAATATTGAATCTTTTTGGCGCCATTCCCAAAATTCAATTTTTACCAGATGTACGCTCCACCCGTGGTGCGCTGGCAGCAATAGCCCGGGGGGATGTCGTAGGTATATTTCCCGAAGGACGTCGATCAATTGACGGAAGCTGCTGCGATATACCTGACTCAATCGCCCGGTTTATTAAAAAGGTGAAAGTTCCTGTTGTTGCCGTTAAAACAAATGGGGGCTATTTTGCTTGGCCTCGCTGGTCCGCTTTTAGGCGTTCTGGTCGCGTAGAGACGGTGGCGAAGCAAATTCTTACAGCAACTGATATTTGCGTTATGGATTCCAAGCAAATTTACTCCGCTATTTGTCAAGGATTGACCTACAATGATTACGACTGGAATCGTTGTGCCAAGGAGCGTTATTACCATCGGCATGCGGCCGAGCAGCTTCATCTTATTTTGCACCAATGTCCGCGTTGTTTGGGAGAACAGATAATGAGAAGCAAGAAAAATAGACTGTATTGCAGCGCATGTGGCAATGCGGCGATTGTCGACGAATACGGATTTTTACAGCCCCTTGACTATAAGTGCGTAGTGTTTGACGATCCGGTAAAATGGACTGCTTGGCAGCGCGAGAATATGCTTGCACTAGTGCGTGACGAAAAATTCCTAATTCAGGCTGTAGTAACAGAACTGCGGATTGCGGATAAGTTTTATGGAGTATTTCGAAGTTGCGGCTGTGGGATTGTGAGCCTCCAATGTGAGGGACTTTATTTTCATGGTAAGGTTAATGGGCAAATAACAGATTTGTTTTTCCCAATCGAAAGGATGCCAACGATATCAACCGAATTTAAACATGATTTTGAAATCTGCGATGATAAAAATGCCTGGTTGATTTTCCTAGAGGAAGAGCAGCAAACTGTCCGGTTGGAAAGCGCCATATCATTACTTTATCAGCTAAACGTCAGAAAATAATCCAGATAAGTGTAGGCTTATTTTAGTTAGACCTATCGGCTGACAAGACCGATGGGTCTTTTTTTACTTTAAGGTCGAGAGGTCTTTGCTATCTAATTCTGTCCTCTTTATGCAGGTTACTTCATTGATGAGGGGATTATCCATTTATCTTAGCGGATACTACAGAAGTGGATATAGAAAAGAAAACGCCAAAGGGGGAACGGTATAATGATAAGTGCGCGTGAGTATAACCTGATATGCAAGCTTAAAGATGCCAGGAACTTTGGATACGCTATAGGCGGAGATCCTGGTGGCAAACCGGTTTTTTTCCTGGGCGGCTTCCCAGGATCACGTCTCGACGGCTTGGCCACCGACGAACCGGCCCGCCAGGCTGGATTGAAAGTGATTTCCATCGACAGACCGGGATTTGGTTTGTCCGACTTTCTACCTAAGCGAACCTTTATTGATATAGCTGAGGATATTGGACAATTGGCACAAGAATTAAAAATTAAAAAATTTGCTGTGATGGGTATTTCCGGCGGCGGTCCCTATGCGGCCGCCTGCGCGATGGCAATGCCGGACAATATAACTTCAACAACTTTGGTTTCTAGTATCTGCCCATAAATACACCCAAACTGCTGCACGGTACGAAGCCTTTTTATCGACGCCTTATAAAATTCTCGGCTTATACATCCATAGGGCTTCGATTGGCTATTTTCAGATATATGAACATGGCCAAGAACGATTCACTGGGATTTTTTCTTGACATATTAAAGTTCAACCCCCCTTGCGACCAAATCACGATTTTGAATTCCCGCATGTATAATTTGGCTTTGACCATAGCCAATGAGGCCTATAGGCGCGGGGTACCCCCGTGCTGCATGAAGCCCTCTTTATATGCAGGATTGGGGATTTGACCTGCGGCAGGTTCGATCGAAAGTCATAATATGGCATGGGACAAGAGATGAGAGGATACCAATCGCTATGGGGGCATACCTCTCTAACCAGATTCCGGTTGCCGAGGCGCATTTTTGCGAGCACGACGGCCATTTCCTGCTGTTGAATAGGGCTAGCCAGATACTAAAGCAGGTGGCGGAAGGCTTTCAAGATTGACGATTGCTTGACAATAATATACTTGGTCTGACAGTCCGATAACTTGGCTGAAAAGAAAAAATGCAACCTGTTCTTTGACAAGGGCCGCATTTTAGTGTGTTGTACTATTTTATTCTTTCTCATCTGTGGAAGAAGTGGTGCGGCGAAGGCTCTGTTGCCAGTTGGAATAGACAATACGGCTCAGCACTTGCGCCAATTCTGGTGATAAGTCAATAAATTGGCAGCCAATTATATCATCATGGATGTGGACAACTCTCGCAGTAATCAATTGTCTGCCCCAGTCATCTGGCAAAGCGATCTCGATAGGTTCTTCCAGCGTTAACGGAGCCGCTGCACAGAAAGCGAGGCCATCAATACTAATGTCCTTACAAGTCACTTTTTCCCAATCCTCGCCAATGCGCCGAAGAAAGAGTTGTGCCTCAATGTCGGCCCGAATGAATGAACGTCTCCCAAGTAGAACCATGTCGTCTTCCTCCAATGGCCTCTGATAGCATTTTAATACTGTGCTTTTAGCCACTCTTGCCCATATGCTCTTACTTTTTATATTACTATAGTGGATGACATCTATTTGTAAACATTTACTACAATATTATTAAAATATGTTAACAATTCACAATATTCTTAATGGAGTCAAGGGACGGTTCGTTGACTCTGTTTATTACCCTGGTATGATCTTTCTAAAATAAAAAGGCGAGATCCGAATGACACGAAAAGCTAGGAAATTAAGTGAAAGTAAATCTATCATGTTATGATCAGTGGAAATGTGAGAAAAGATATTTTTCTCACGATCAGGATAAAATTCGCTTTATTGATATATGTGAAAAAAATAAAGGCCAGGGGTATGCAGTTTATGATGCACAAGATTGGATAGTTGAAAAGGAGATGATTGGTCGGAGCGGACCCAATGACGCAAGAGATGCATCAATAGTCAGTATGCAACCATGATTAGGGTATGATGTGTTATAATAATTGTATTATTCTTCCTGCAAAATTATCTTGAGTTGAGAAGAAAGAAGGTAAACTGATGGTTATCGACCTGCATAATTTAGTGTTTTTTATCATAGCATCTTTAGCCTTGGTGTTAATGCCTGGACCGAATACACTGTATGTTATGACGCGAGGGATAGCGCAAGGACGGAGAGCTGCTTTAATTTCAGCATTTGGAGCGAGCTCAGGGGATTTTTTATACGCATTATTTGCTGCACTGGGTTTAGTTGTTATTCTTCAACAATCGACAACGCTATACGGTATTATAAAAATCTGCGGTGCGTTGTATATGCTATTCATTGGTATTCAAACCATTAGCAGTAAAAAGTCTATCACCGGTAATATTGAGCTGATGAAAGAAGAACCGACTAAGAACTTATTTATAAAAGGCTTTTTAACTTCAGCATTAAATCCAAAAACTGCAATATTTTTTATGAGCTTTTTCCCACAATTTATTGATGCCAACAGTGAATTGGCAGCCATTACAATGTTTTTATATGGATTCATATTCTTTGTACTTGGCTTGGTGGTGCTTATTCTCTACGCACAAGCGTCGAGTTTCGTAAGGCAATGGCTTGTTTCTAAACAGGAGCTGGAGCAGTATTTTCGTTGGGTAACGGGAACCATATTTGTAGGATTAGGGATTAAGCTGATAGTGCCGGAACATAGATAAAGCGCTTTTATTGTCAAAAGCGCCGTTCACGTGACCCGCGGGAAGTGCAATTAGAAAGAAGAGGTTATTCTATATAGATCTCGACCTTGGTGTGACCATCACGTTGGTCGTCAGTGTCGATGTCAACTAATTTGCCACTTGCCAGGCCCTGATCGATGAGTTTTATAAGTTCGGCAAAATCAATTTCAGAAAGATCAATGCCCTTTTTATGCATCTCCTGACGGGCTTCTTCAGGGATAAACTTCATGCCGATGCCTGCAAATTTGGTAGCGACTTTTAACAAAGCCAAGGGGATATTGACATTTACCTTTTTGTTTTGGTCATTGGTAATGCGAATACGCAAAAATCGACTACCGGTTTTTGTGACATCATTTTGTTGAGTAACCGAATCATCTATTGCTTTCAAAAGCTCAAGGCCTTCTGCGGCGGTAATCTTGCCGTTTTGGATCATTTCCAGGATTTTTATTTTTTCATCATTCATTGTTTCACCGTCCTAATTATTTTTTAATTTTACGTAATTGCTCGGCAGCTTCTTTTGCGGTTATTGCGCCACTTTCTAAGGCGATTAGGATTTCATAGCGTTGTGCCCCTTCATCTGACGGTTCTGTTTTTTCATCGCGGTATCCTAAAGATTGCAATACGCCATCAAGGCGATTACGCACAGTTGGGTAAGAGATACTTAGTTCTTTTTCTACGTCTTTAATATTGCCCCGGCATTTAAGAAAAACCTCAACAAATTCGAGTTGCTCTTTCGGCAGGCGACAAAATTTACAAGATACAAAATCACCTTCCACTTTCGTATGGCAACAGCTGCATGCTAATTTGGTAATGGTCATTTCATGTCCGCATACTGGACAGTAATTTAAGAGCGGATTGCTAATAACTGCACCCCTTCCGTTAGTAATAAAC
>DATMXV010000142.1:0-13060 GCA_035561335.1 Desulfitobacteriaceae bacterium | reverse complement strand
ACTATATTCTTCGCAATATGATGGCCGGTAGGTTCATATATCTGCTGCCGGCTCTAGCTCCATGGACTTGCGGTTAGCGATGGCATATTCATTGTCGCAGACAAGCCAATTATTTCAGCATTCATCAAAACCCGTCAATCTTTTAAGCCTAAAAACACAAAAGATAAGGAAACAGGCATTTCAGGAGTGGAACCAGCAGAAAAAATCCGATCTCCAGAAGGCTCTGGACGGGTGAAAAGGACAAGAACACTCAGCTGACCAAGGAGCGCGACATCCTGAAGGTTGAAGGCGGGCGATTTGCAGAAGTTCAACCAGGTGTTTGAGCAGGCTGTCGAGAAAAGGCAATAAGAATGAAAAGCTCAAAGAAACGACAGGTTACAAGATATCCAGAGGATGATTAATAACCTTACTGTCGCCTATAATAAGGTAACCGCTAATAAGATCGCTTTTTTATGCGAGAGCCTGGACAAAACATTTAAGGAACTGGCTTATGAGATGAGCAGGTTTGCTGCGCTTGACCCGGATGTGCATGCCGCCTATAAAAAAATAGTCAATGATTTTTTAATCAAAGCAATGCAGGAGAGAATGGGGGGCTGAATTATTCGAAAGTAAATATTCCAACCTGAATGGGGCAGACTTTCTTTAGGAAAAATAATATAATATACAGCAGAGGTGAGTAATTAATGACAGTAACGCCAATCAACCTGAAAGATCATTATCAGCTGGCTATTATCGGCTGCGGCCCTGCCGGAATGGCCGCGGCTTTAAATGCGCAAATCCGCCGCCTGGATTATGTTTTAATTGGCAAGGAGCCTTGCAGTCCGAAAATGATTAAGGCCCCGAAAGTAGAAAATTTTTTAGGGTTTCCGGAATTGAAAGGTGAAGAACTCCGGCAGCGTTTCCTGAAACATCTTGAACAGATGAAAATAGAAATTATCCGCTGGAAAGTAACCAACGTTTACCAGGGACCCCCTTTCACCATATTTGGCGGTGATTATTCCACTACGGCCGATACTGTTATACTGGCTGTCGGTGTTTCTCCGCAAAACCTGTTTGCCGGCGAAATAGAATTGCTGGGACGGGGGGTCGGGTATTGCGCTACCTGTGACGGACCTTTATATGCCGATAAAACCGTTGCGGTGATAGCTTATAATCAAGAGGGCGAAAGCGAGGCCAATTATCTTGCCGGTATTGCCGGTCATGTTATTTATATTCCATATTATCAGGGGCTTGGGGAACTTGATCCCAGGATAGAGCTGAAAAGAGGAGCTGTTAAGTCATTTAACGGAAACGATAAGTTAGAGAACATGCTGCTGGAAAATGAAAAAATAACCTTGGATGGAGTATTTATCATCCGGGATAATTTACCTTCGGAACAGCTTATGCCTGAACTGAAACTAGCTGAAAAGGCCATAGAAGTTAATCATAATCTGGAAACGAATATTCCCGGATTATTTGCCGCCGGGGATTGTACAGGTCAGCCCTATCAATTGCTTAAAGCGGCCGGTGAAGGAGCAACCGCCGCCCTGCAAGCCGTAAAACACCTTGATTCTTTGAAAAATAAGGCCTAGCCAAACATATGCTATTGGTTTAGACTAACCCAGAGATTTGGTACTTTAGCTGCGTAGTTGAGTGAGTAGCTCCGCAGCGATGGTGAATGTACACTGGTATCTTCCGAAGGGTGTTATTTTCAGAAAGTAACTAAAAATTATCCTGATTGACTAAGTGTATCAGGCTGGGTACAATGATACTTATCAGAAACATTGGTTTTTAAGCTTAGGAATTATGATTCTAAGGAGGGGTTGTTTTGCCCAGTTATGATTTATTCTGTCAGGGATGCGGCAATAAATTTTCCGTGTTTTGTGCGATAAGTAAAAAAGAAGAGCAATTATGTCCGCAATGCGGAAGCGACAAAATCCGCCAACGTTTTACCACAGTAAATGTTATCAGAAGTATGGGCGACAGGAGTCCCTGTGATTCCGGTGTATGCAACCCCGGTAACCCCGGCTGCTGTCCGGGCTCATGCAGTCATTCTCATCTTGCCTGAGAATTGTATAAATAATAAAGTAAAGGACTGCTGTACCAACGAACTATTAATGTTCGTTTGCAGCAGTCCCTTTTTTATTTGTTCATAAGGGCTTGACCTTAGTAGTTATTATATTTCGTGATCATTATATATTTAATTCAATTCCTTGCAAAAAGTATTAAGCAACTATTGCCGGGAGAGCATTAAGCGGAATTTGCGTACTCGCAGTAATACTTTGGGTTTTGGCGGGTAGTTTGTGTCTTATTTTTTTGAAAAAGTGTCTTGACAACGGGGTCCACCTTGATATATTTTGTTACTATAGATGGAAAAAAGCAACTTCCTATCCTGCAAATTCTATCCTAGATAATAAAAGCCAACTAAATATTTTAGATTTCCGCATGCCAAGACCAAGAAACCCAGTTTATTGTAAAAACTAAGGGGAAGTTGTCTAAAGCGTAACCTCAAACCATTCTGCTTCTGGTCTTCCAGCTTGTTTTCTTCATAGGGGTGGGGACTGTCTTAGTTTTCAACAATCAAATTTAAAATTGGGGAGGAATAAACATGGGATTTCTTGGTAACTCAGAACTTAAACAATTTAGTTGCGGAGTTCTTATTCCTGGAAGTACTGGAATGCTCACCCTTGCCTTTGGTCCAGGTAGTGATGAGCTGAGCGGAGCTCCTGCCGCTAATGTCGGATATCCGTTTTGGTTTGGTTGGTATAATTGCAATAGCGGCGAGGAATTAAAACGTTTTCAGAACTCGGAAACTCATGTCGCGTATTATGTTACTAAGGGTAAGTTTAAAATCCTGAGCGAAGGGCAAGTAAAGGAGGTTGGCCTCGGAGATTGGATTGGGTTTCCACCGCAGACAGATTTCGAAGTTCAAGCTATTGAAGATGGCTCGGAACTCCTTTGGGTATATGTGCCCCCTAAATTAGGCTAATATTCTGCTGACGAACTGAAAGTTGGAGCGATGGAGCTTGAAAGCTGGACGTTCTTCTTTCCCTGTGAAGAAGTAATATACTACAATACCAGCCTTTTCCGAGAGATTGAGGAGATAACGTGTTTTGATAAGGATTGGGGGACTGCTGCACTTGAACTGTTAAAGTTCATTGGCAGCAGTCCCTTTAAATTTAATTTAATATGAAATAATCCATTAACCTGTAACCATCTTTAATAAACAAGCCGGTTTCTTTGGCCTGGAACTCATCATAACCGGAAAGGCCCGATTCCATCTCAACAGATTTTTGATAAAGCAAAAAGGGTACAGGTTCGGCCGTATGAGTCCGGAGAGCGATGGGAGTGGGGTGATCGGGCAGAATCAGCAGCCTGTAATCAGCATACTTTTCCAGTTCTTTCAGCAAAATGCCGATTATCTTCTCATCGATCAATTCAATCGATCTTACTTTATTATCTATCTCCGCCCGATGCCCGCATTCATCGGGGGCTTCGATATGCAGGTATACGAAATCCCGGCCGGAGGCCAATTCATTCAGGACTGCTTCAACTTTACCGGAAAAGTTGGTCTGGAGATTACCGGTTGCCCCTGCCACTTCAACAGACTTAAGCCCCGCGCAGATCCCAATCCCTTTGATCAGATCAACTGCCGAGACAACTGCCCCCTGCAAATGATACTTGTCATAGAAACTTGCCAGGGCCGGTTTTTTGCCTTCTCCCCACAGCCAAATAGAATTTGCCGGGCGCAGGCCCTGCTCGGTTCTGGCCTTGTTTACAGGGTGGTCTTTCAAAAACTTACTGCTCTCGGCCATCATCTTCAGGAGTATTCTATTGTCTTCGCCTAGGGGAAGATAATCCGCAATCTTTTTGTCCAAAATATCATGGGGCGGAGTAAGCTTCAGATTAGTGAGACCGTTTTTCCAGATCAGACAATGCCGGTAACTGACCCCGGGATAATAATTTAAAGCAGCAGTTTTAAAATGCTGGTTGACTTCTTCAATTAATATGCCTGCTTCCTCCGAGGTGATTTCATCGGAACTATAATCAAGCATGACTTTATCCTGATAGTTTTCTTCTGCGGATAAAGTGACGAGATTACACCTGATGGCGACATCGCTTTCGGTAAGCTCTATTCCCATGCTGACGGCTTCCAGGGGTGAACGTCCGGTATAATATATCCTGGGATTATAACCCATAACCGACAGGTTGGCGGAATCACTGCCGGGCGGGATGCCCGGGGGAATTGTCTGGACCATCCCGACTTTGCCGTGCTGCGCCAGAAAGTCGATATTTGGTTTGCGGGCAGACTGCAGGGGGGTTTTATTATTAAGTTGGGGAAGGGGATAATCAGCCATTCCGTCCCCGAGCACAACTACATATTTCATAGTTCTAGCCTATCCTCTTTTCCTAAAGTCACTAGCTATAGGTCAGTGCTTTACCTTTGCCAATTGTATTTATTGCGCATCTGTTTCAAAGCGGATAACATTTTTGATATTGAGAACTTTACTGTAAGCCCGCACAGAGTCCAAAGCTTCCTGGAGCTGACCTTCCCGGCAGGGGTGGGTGACCAAGACTATCTCAGCCTCATCATTTTCGCGGGGTTTTTGGATTATTGAGGCAAAACTAATATTGGCTTCGGCAAATAATAGGGCTAAAGTGGCTAAAACCCTGGGCTCGTCTTTAACTGATAAACGAACATAGAAAGCGGTGAAAAACTCACTTTGAGTTTTAAGCGGCAGATCCAAATAACAGGAACAATTAATTGTTGAGGTTGAGTTATTCTGAATATTGTGGATGACTTGCATAAGGTCTGCCACCACAGCGCTGCCGGTGGGCAATGAGCCGGCTCCCCGTCCGTAAAACATCGTTTCTCCGACAGCATTGCCAACTATATAGATCGCGTTAAATACACCTTTGACAGAGGCTAAAGCATGGGTCTTGGGTATTATTGCCGGGTGGACCCGAACTTCGATACCTTCATCCTGATGTTTACCAACTGCCAACAGTTTGATCGTACACCCCAGTTCGGCGGCGTAGAGTAGGTCATCCTGGGTAATCCTGGAGATTCCCTCGACATAAACATCAGCCAGCGTAACCCGGGAATTAAAAGCTATGGAAGCCAGGATCGCTAGTTTGCGCGCAGCATCAAGACCTTCAACATCAGAAGTGGGGTCAGCTTCAGCGTAGCCCAGTTTTTGGGCTTCAGACAAAACCTCTTGATAGTCCCTGCCCTGGTCGGCCATTGCTGTCAGAATATAGTTTGTTGTCCCGTTAATGATGCCAATAATCTTGGAGATACGATTTGCGGCCAAAGATTGCTTCAGGGCGGCAATAATCGGAATCCCGCCGGCAACACTTGCTTCGAAAAAAAGATCTTTTCCTTCTTCTTTGGCAACCTGCAGTAATTCCTGGCCATGAAGGGCCAGTAAGTCTTTGTTGGCCGTGATTACATGTTTGCCGTTGCGCAGGGCTTTCAGAATATAACTGCGCGCCGGTTCGATTCCCCCCATAACTTCTATTATAATATCTATCTCCGGGTCTAAAAGAACATCGTCCGCTTTATCGGTAAGTTCAAAATCCCCGGATATTTTTTGCGGTTCCTGGGGATTAAGAACCAATACTCGTTTGATCATAATCTCACTTTCTGTTCTGGTTTGAATATCCTGGGCGTTTTCTTGCAGAATACGAACAACACCACTGCCGACTGTTCCTAAACCTAAAATCCCCAAGTGTATTTTGTTGAACATTTTTAAACCACACTCCTTGATATGTGCACATTTGTTTATCTCTAGTGGACATTATAGACGCAATTTGCGCTTTTGGCAAGGGCTTATTTTAAGGATTGACAGAGCAAGTACTATCATATAGACTAGATAACAAACAATTATTAAATATTATGCGATGTTCTGAATATTTTAAAGTGTACCTAAAGACCGTGGGTAAGAAACCCATGCGGAAGATTCCACGATTAAGGAGCTACGCTGGGTTTTTCATTTTGTATTCGGTTTATTGTGCTTGATCTGAATGCAAATTATTTATCTGTCTTATACTAAGTGATAAAGAGAGAGGAAGGATACTGGCATGGTTATTTATTGCAACGGGGAATTTGTCCCGGAGAGCGAAGCAAAGGTATCAATTTTTGATCATGGATTTCTCTACGGAGATGGGATCTTTGAAGGTATCCGCGCTTATAATGGCCGCGTTTTCAAACTGTATGAACATTTGAAACGTTTGTACGAGTCGGCCAAATCAATTAATTTAAAAATTACTATTTCGATAGATGAAATGCAGGAAATCGTTTTAGAGACTTTACGCCGGAATGAGCTCAAAGATGGCTATGTCAGGTTAGTTGTGTCCAGGGGAAAAGGGAACCTTGGCCTGGACCCCAGGACATGTCCGGTACCCACGATTTTTTGCATAGCTGATCAGATTACCTTGTTTCCTTCAAGTATGTATGAGAATGGTTTGGAAGTTAAAACGGTGGCTATCCGCCGGAACAATCCTGATTCCCTGAATCCCAGAATTAAGTCTTTAAATTATTTAAATAATATTCTGGCCAAGATTGAAGCTTACCAGTCGGGGGTTATGGAAGCTGTTATGTTAACTCAGGAGGGTTATGTTGCTGAGGGAACCGGGGATAATATTTTTATCTATAAAAACGGTATTTTAATAACCCCGCCAATTTATGCCGGAATTCTGGAAGGTGTTACCCGCAATACCGTTCTTGATCTGGCCGAACATCTGGGGATTATAAGCAAACAGGAACTGTTTACCCGCCATGACTTATACACGGCTGAGGAATGTTTTTTAACCGGGACTGCTGCGGAGTTAGTTCCCACAATTAAGGTTGACAGCCGGGAAATTGGGCAGGGAGTCCCGGGGCCGATATTTAAAAAGTTATTAACCGAGTTCCGGGCTTTAACCAGGATTAACGGGCCGGAAATCTTCCCGGTGTAATGAAAATTCGTCAGCCCGAGTGAAATTTAAAGTCAATAATAATTAAGTAAGGAATTTGACCTGGAAAGGCAGGCAAGAGAATGAATGGGGCAGAAGTCTTGTTAGAAGCATTGGAACAAGAGGCTGTTGAAGATATTTTCGGTTATCCGGGTGCAGTTCTCCTTGCTTTACTGGATGCTTTGCTAAAAAGTAAAATCCGGCATATTTTAGTGCGTCACGAGCAGGGCGCTGTTCATGCCGCCGACGGATATGCACGGGTAAATTCTAAAGTAGGCGTGTGTTTGGCTACCTCCGGTCCGGGTGCTACTAATCTGGTTACCGGGATTGCCAATGCCTACATGGATTCGATACCGATGGTAATCTTAACCGGTCAGGTTTCGACTGAATTGCTGGGGACAGACTCTTTCCAGGAGGCTGACATTACAGGAATAACGATTCCGATAACCAAACATTCCTATCTTGTTAAAGATGCTGCAGAGATTCCGCGGATTGTTAAAGAAGCCTTCTATTTGGCCCGGACAGGCCGTCCGGGACCGGTTTTAATTGATTTGCCGAAAGACATTTTGAGCCAGGAAGTAAAAAAACCGGCTTCTGCCAAAATGTCCTTGAAAAGCTATAAGGTTTTTGGCAAAGGTAATACCGGACAAATAGAGGAATTTGCCAAATCCATTGCCCAAAGCGCGAAACCGGTTATTTATGCCGGAGGAGGAATTATTACTGCCGGAGCAACCGGATCTTTGAGAGATTTAGTTGAAAAATGCAACTTACCGGTCGTTTCTACTTTAATGGGTCTGGGTTGTTTGCCGTCTGATCATCCGAATTTCTTGGGGATGGCAGGGATGCATGGCACAGTTACAGCAAATTATGCCTTGGCTGACTGTGATTTATTGATTGCTCTGGGTGTGCGTTTTGATGACAGGATAACTAGCGGCTTGGGACATATGTTCGCAGCGAAAGCTAAAATTGTCCATATAGATATTGATCCTGCGGAAATCGGTAAAGTTGTCCGGGCCAACGTTCCGATAGTTGGTGATGCTCATTTGATTTTAGAGGAATTAGTTACCCGCCTGGTTCCTCCGGAGATCAGCGAATGGTGGGAGCAAATCCGTGGCTGGCAGAATTGTTTTCCTTTGCGTTACGAGCAGGACGGCCGTCTTTCCCCGCAAATAGTTCTGGAAAGTATTGCGGAAACTGCCGGGGATGACGCCATTATTGTTACAGATGTCGGCCAGCATCAGATGTGGGTAGCGCAATCTTATCCCTTTAAGTATCCGCGGCAATTGGTAACCAGCGGCGGCTTAGGGACTATGGGTTTTGGCCTTCCCGCGGCAGTGGGGGCCCAGGTTGCTCAACCGGAAAAGAAAGTTGTTCTGATTACAGGGGATGGCTCCCTGCAAATGACGATTCAGGAGTTGGCTACTATCGTTCAGCATCAGCTTCCTGTTAAAATTGTCCTTATGAATAATGGAGTATTGGGACTGGTCAGACAATGGCAGAAAATGCTTTATGATGAACGTTTCAGTGAGATCCAGCTGCATGCCAATCCTGATTTTGTCAAGGTTGCCGAGGCTTATGGGATCAAAGGAATCAGGGTTACTTCGGCGCAGGAAGTCAAACCTTGTTTAACAGAGGCCATGGCTTATCCCGGTCCTGTCCTGATGGATTATGTTATATCTCCTGATGAAGTGGTTTTACCAATGGTTGTACCGGGTAATGCGATAACCGATATGCTAGGGAGGTAGAAAAGATGCTGCATACTTTAGCGGTGCTCGTCGAAAACCATCCCGGCGTCCTGATGAGGGTAGTGGGATTGTTTGCCCGCAGGGCTTATAATATTGATAGTCTTTCCGTTTGTCAAACGGAGAATCCCAGTATTTCGCGCATGACAATAGTGGTCAGCGGGGATGATCAAATTATTGAACAGGTCAGTAAACAACTCTATAAATTGGTTGTTGTGCATAAAGTATCTGATTTAACTAATGAAACTATCGTTGACCGGGAGTTGGCTTTGGTCCGGGTCAAGGTAAATTCAGAATCACGCCTGGAAGTTTTGCAGACTGTTAATGTTTTCCGGGGAAGAGTAGTGGATATGGGCCGGAGTAACATTACTGTGGAAATAACCGGTGATGGCACAAAAATTGATGCTTTTGTTCGTTCTATGCGTCCTTACGGCCTTTTGGAACTTGTCCGTACCGGGACCATTGCTGTTATGCGTTCCGACGGCTAAAGTTTCAAGGTCTGTTTTAAGGCTATCACTGCCTGCCATTTTAGTTCAGTTTGGCTTTGAGGGCAGGACAGTAAGATATTTAAGAAGATGTTTGTAAAGGAAAGGAAGATGAACTTAATGGCTAAAATGTTTTATGAGGCTGATGCCAATCTGGACTTATTAAAGGGTAAGGTAATCGCAGTCTTGGGTTATGGCAGTCAAGGTCACGCCCAATCCCAAAATCTCAAAGATTCCGGACTTGAAGTGCTTATTGCGGAATTGAATGAGACCCGCCGCAAACAGGCGGAAAGTGCCGGTTTTGAGGTTCTTACTGCTGCTGAAGCTGCCAAACGGGCGGATATTATTCAAATCTTATTACCGGATGAAAGACAAAGCGCTGTTTACATTAATGATATCAAACCTTATCTTACTACAGGTAAAGCCTTGGTCTTTTCGCATGGTTTCAATATTCATTTCGGCCAAATTGTCCCACCCAAAGATGTCGACGTTTTCATGGTTGCCCCGAAGGGCCCCGGTCATTTGGTAAGACGCACTTATATTGAGGGCGCCGGTGTCCCGGCTTTGATTGCCGTCTTCCAGGATGCTACCGGCAGAGCAAGGGACCTGGCCATGGCTTATGCCAAAGGAATAGGCGCTACCCGGGCCGGTGTTTTGGAAACTACTTTTGCTGAGGAAACTGAAACCGATTTGTTCGGTGAACAGGCAGTACTCTGCGGCGGCGCCAGTGAGCTGGTAAAGGCCGGGTTTGAGACTTTGGTTGAAGCCGGCTACCAGCCGGAAATTGCTTATTTTGAATGTCTTCATGAGTTAAAATTAATTGTCGACCTTATGTACGAAGGCGGCTTAACTCGCATGCGTTATTCCATTTCCGATACTGCCCAATATGGAGATCAGGTTGCCGGCAAGAGAATTATTACTCAGGAAACCCGTCAGGAAATGAAAAGGATTTTAGAGGAAATTCAAAGCGGGCAATTTGCTAAAGCCTGGTTGCTGGAAAACCAGGCAAACCGTCCGGCCTTTAATGCTGTGGCCCGTAAAGAAGAAAACCAACTTCTGGAAAAAGTAGGTAAAGAATTGCGCGGCATGATGAGTTGGCTGCCGAAACCAAGTGATGACTAGATTCAGAAGTCAGGAGACAGAAGCCAGGAGTCAGAATGAGAAAACCGGAATGTCGGTATTATTCTGAATTCTGAATACCTAAATAGTAATAAATAAATTAGCTTTACTTAATAACTATTTAAAATAAACTACTTAATAAGTCGGTTCACCGGATATGAAACTTTAGTTAATTGGCCGGAAATATTCTTTTCAGGTATTTCCGGCCCGTCTAATATACCTCTGACAAAGGAGCATTCTTAAATGCAGAGAATCAAAATTTTCGATACGACACTTAGGGACGGTGGTCAGTCCCCGGGGGTGTCACTTAAGGTTAAAGATAAACTTCAAATTGCCCGGCAGTTGGCTAACCTTGGAGTGGATGTTCTGGAAGCCGGTTTCCCTCTGGTTTCTCCGGAAGAGTTTGAGGCCGTCCACAGGATTGCCCTGGAAGTTCGGAATCCTGTAGTTGCAGCCTTGGCCCGGACCAAAGAAAAAGATATCGAGGCAGCCTGGGAAGCAATCTCAGCGGCTGAAAGTCCCCGTCTGCATACGTTTGTGGCAACTTCTCCCATTCATATGCAACACCGGCTCAGGAGAACTCCTGAACAAATAATCGAATATGCAGTAGAAGCTGTCCGTTTGGCCAAATCAAAAGTCAGCGATGTTGAGTTTAGTGCTGAAGATGCTTCGCGGAGTGATGTTGATTTTCTGGCCCTGGTTTTCTCCAAGGTAATCGAAGCCGGGGCGACAGTACTTAATATTCCTGATACTGTGGGTTATACTACACCTGAGGAATTTGCGGCTTTTATTAAGAAAGTAATGCATAAGACTATCGGGATTGAAAAAGTAGAAGTAAGTGTTCATTGCCATAATGATTTAGGTTTAGCTGTAGCAAATTCCCTGGCTGCCCTTCAGGTTGGGGTGAATCAGATAGAATGTACGATTAACGGGATTGGGGAAAGGGCTGGGAATGCCGCCCTGGAAGAGCTGGTCATGGTTTTACATACGCGCAAGGATAAATACGGAATAGAAACCGGAATTATTACTACTGAAATTGCCCGAACAAGTAAGCTGGTCAGCCGTTTAACCGGGATGAAGGTTCAACATAATAAAGCTATTGTGGGTAAAAATGCTTTTGCCCATGAATCCGGCCTTCATATGGATGGAATGCTTAAAGAACGTTCAACTTATGAAATCATGCTGCCGAGTACTATCGGACTTGCATATTAATAAATAAAATGTATTAAGCAATTATTGCGGAGAGAGCATTTAGCGGAATTTCAATCGGGCCTTATTAACGGCTGAATTGAGTTTCATATAGAGATTAATACTAGTAAAGGAGGGGAAATTACGATGTCCATGACCATTACCGAAAAGATTCTGGCTAATCATGCCGGGTTAGCTGAAGTAGTTCCAGGGCAATTGATAACGGCTAAACTGGATCTTGTTTTGGCGAATGATGTTACGGCCCCGGTGGCGATTAAGGAATTTGAGAAATTCGGTTCTGACAGAGTATTTGACACCCGCAAGGTGGCTTTGATTCTGGATCATTTTGCCCCTAATAAAGATATAGCTTCTGCCGAGCAATGTAAATTTATTAAAGAGTTTGCCCGGAAACAAAATGTAGAACATTTCTATCAAGCAGGCCGGATGGGGATTGAACATTGCCTGCTGCCTGAGCTGGGGCTTACCTTGCCGGGGGATTGTATTATCGGGGCGGATTCACATACTTGTACTTACGGGGCCTTGGGGGCTTTTGCCACAGGTGTGGGCAGTACTGATTTAGCTGCGGGCCTGGCAACCGGAGAGGCCTGGTTCCGGGTGCCGGAATCGTTTAAATTTATTTTTAAGGGAAATAAGTTTCAACCATGGGTCAGCGGAAAAGACCTTATTCTTTATGTTATTGGCCAGATTGGCGTCGATGGCGCCCGTTATCAGGCGATGGAATTTTGCGGTGAAGGGATTTCGGCCTTATCGATGGATAATCGTTTTACAATCTGCAATATGGCAATTGAGGCCGGAGCGAAAAACGGTATAATTGCGCCGGATGAAAAAACCTATGAATATCTGGCCGGAAGGGCCCGCCGCCCTTATACCGGAGTTTTCAGTGACAAGGATGCTGAGTATGTAAATGTTATGGAGTTCAATGTTGCTGATATCCCCTTGCAGGTCGCCTTCCCGCACCTGCCGGAGAATACCAAGGATATCGAGGCGGCTTCCGGGGTTAAAATTGACCAGGTTGTTATCGGCTCCTGTACTAATGGCCGAATTGAGGATTTGCGTACTGCCGCGGAGATCTTGCGGGGCAAACAAGTCCATTCCGAGATTCGCTTGTTGGTTTTCCCCGGCACCCAGGCTATTTATCGGCAGGCCCTGAAAGAAGGGATAATCGATGCTTTGGTTGAAGCCGGTGCGGCGGTAAGCACCCCGACTTGCGGACCCTGTCTGGGCGGGCATATGGGGATCCTCGCTAAAGGGGAAAAGGCTCTGGCAACTACCAACCGGAACTTTGTCGGCCGGATGGGGCATCCGGAAAGTGAAGTATATTTGTGTAATCCTGCTGTGGCGGCCGCTTCGGCGATCCGCGGGGAAATTATTCATCCCGGGGAGGTGCTCTAAGATGGGTAAAGTATGGAAGTTTGGGCATGATGTTGATACTGACGTAATTATTCCGGCCCGTTACCTTAACAGCTCGGAACCGGCACATCTGGCCGCGCACTGCATGGAAGATGGAGATCTTGGTTTTGCGCCTAACGTCAAAAGCGGAGACATCCTCGTGGCCGGGAAAAATTTCGG
>DATMXV010000141.1:0-8435 GCA_035561335.1 Desulfitobacteriaceae bacterium | reverse complement strand
GAGCTAAACAATAATGCCCAAATTCTTAATATATCCGATCTATACGATAAGTTTTGCCTTGATCCTGATAGCGAATGTACCCAGGGAAGAAATAAAACGGTTTTCTATTTACGGAATAATTTTTGGGGGAATAATAGATCTCCTGGTACATGCGTTTGGATATCTGACCGGTTTGTTCTCTTGGGTAAATTACGGACCTTTTGGCTTTATTGGCGTACATATTTTTGCCAATATTACCTGGGCAATTTTTTTTATTGCTTACTTTTATTTTTTACCGGAAAAAAAGCCCTTGAATTATCTTTACGCTGCTGCCGGAGTCATTTTTGCCACAATTTATTATAATATGGTTATTGATTTGGGGATCTTGCGCGCCACCGATAGAATTATATTACCTCTGGTTGGTTTTAGCCTTTGGTTTTCAACAGCTACCTGGGGTTACTATAAATTGCGTAATTTCATAGAGAATAAACCAGGATAGACCCCTATGCCGCTGACGCGGCACCATCAGAAGGATGAAAATTAAACGTAGGACGTGCACTTGGATCTCCCGGAGTTGTAACATTCGAGGTAATTTCTGCAATTTATTTTCAGAATATACTAATAAACAAAAACGTTCAGGATATATTAAAAACGATTTGCTTAAAGATAAAGTACGTTACGGAGGGATGCCTGTTGGAAAATACTCATAACTTTATCTTGACAAAAACAAATCTTATCGGGACAGGGTCTATTAAAGACCTTCCCAATGAATTATTGCCCTGGAAGCTCAGCAAAGTACTGATTGTCACCGATAAAAACATGATAACTCTTGGTTATGTGGAAAAGGTGGAAAAAATCCTCAAGGATTTGTTTATTTCCTATGATATTTTTGACGGAGTATTACATCCGAACCCTACTGTTTCTTTTGTGGAGGATGGCTTAACTTATTTTAAAGGACTTAATACCTTAAAACGGAGCTACAAATTGATAATTTCGATTGGCGGCGGGACAAATCATGATTGTGCCAAAGCGATTGCCACGGTTGCCGTAAACGGCGGTTCAATCACAGATTATGAAGGATACAAGAAAATAACCAAACCAGTCATACCGCAAATTGCAATCAATACGACCGCAGGATCAGGAGCAGAATTATCTGTATATGCCGTAATAACAGATAATTCTCGAAAAGTGAAAATGGTGATTGTTTCCCCTTATCTAACACCATTTATTTCGGTAAACGATCCTTTGTTTATGACAACAATGCCCAAAGAAGTTACAGTCAGTTCAGGTGCTGATGTTGTTTCACATGCCATAGAAGGGTTTGTATCAACCGAAGCCAATCCGATAACAGATTCTTTGGCACTTCAAGCAATAAAACTGGCTCTTGAGTATCTTCCCCGGGCCTATGAGAATGGCAATGATCTGGAAGCCAGGGAAAAGATGATGTTTGCCAATTTTATGGCGGGTATGGTTTTTAATAATACAGGAGTGGGATATGTGCATAGTATGGCGCATCAACTGGGTGGATTCTATAAGCAAGCCCATGGGACCTATAATGCTGTCTTGCTGCCTTATGTTTTTGAGTTTAATGCCGATTCCATACCGGAAGAAAGAATCTTGCAATTATGCAGGGCTATGGGAACCATTACCCATAACAGGTCCCAGGCAGTTGACTTAATTATTGACTCAATTAAAAGATTAAATTCCGCCATCGGAATTCCCGGCAGATTAAATGAGATGGGGCTTGATAAAAATGATATTGGAAAACTGGCTCAAAATGCCCTGAAAGATATCTGTTCTTCAACAAATCCCCGGCAAGGTTCTGTTGAAGATATTATGGAACTCTTTAAAGCAGCCTACTAGAAAATACAGTCCTGTCTTTGAAGCTGGAAAGGCCTTTACTTATTATTCTCAAACACAGGGTTTCATCTAAGGAGTGAAAAGAGTAGCTGGTTAATGTACAAAGAGGATACAGATACAATAGATGCCATTGATTGAATAAAAAATCAATGGCATCTGTATTTGTTGATTCATTAATTATTATTTGTTTAAGGACTTTGTCCGCTTAAATGTGTTTAAGGCTGAATAATTACCGGGGTACCAACGGGGGCTAATGAATATAACTTGGCAATATCGTGATTTTGCAGGCGAATACATCCTTTGGAGATGAATTGACCTATACTGGAAGGATTATTTGTCCCGTGAATCCCATAATTGCTGATCGAAAGTCCTAACCAGTGCGAACCAAAAACACCGCCGGGATTCACATGTTTGTTGGCAATGCTGAATTGTCCGTGGGGAGTCGGGGTTGCTTTTTTACCGACTGCAATTGGAAAAGAGTGTAATAGTCTTTGTCCGTCATACAGTTGTAATAAGCGTCTTTGAGTATGAATTTGAATGTGGAGAGCGGGCATTTGATCACTTCCTTTCTGTTGGCAATAACAATTATTAGTCTGTATATGCATATTTACGTTTCAGGCCTTATGGTTTGTGCATAAACAAATCTATTTTTTCGGAAACTAAGCTTGGTTTAATCAATTAAGAAACATTTTGTTATGATCAAAGCGGCATTGGGAGAAGATGAATAACGGTATTTTCTTGTATAGAAGATGTCAGGGGGAATTGTTTGTGACTGAACATGTTGGCGGGAAGCTTCTGATCATTGGCGGAGCTGAGGACAAAGAAGGGGAATGCAAAATTTTAAAGCGTTTTATTCAGGAGTCGGGGGGACGGGACGGCATCATAACTGTCATGACCGCGGCTACCCAATATCCCCGTCAGGTTGGGGAACAGTATAACCGCTTGTTTCTGGAATTAGGGGCTAAAGAGGTGCGCGTCCTTAATGTATCCGACAGGGATCAGGCTAATGCCAGGGAAATTGCCCAGCAATTGGAGGCAGCCAGTGGCGTATTTTTTACAGGGGGAGATCAATTACGGATTACCGGTCTTTTAGGGGGCACTTTATTGGGAAGAACTCTTCATCATCTCTATGAGAAGGGCATTACGATTGCCGGTACCAGTGCGGGGGCTTCGGTGATGTCTGATGCCATGATAGTAGGGGGGGAAGCCAGTACACCAAGGAGGGATACTCTGGCGATGGCGCCGGGTCTTGGCCTTTTACGGGCGGTAGTTATAGACCAGCATTTTGCACAAAGAGGCCGTATTGGCAGGCTTTTATCAGCTATTGCCCAGAACCCGTACGTACTGGGAGTTGGGATTGATGAGGATACCGCTATTATGGTCCAGCCTGACGGTCAATTTCTTGTAGTCGGCAGTCAAAGTGTAACAGTTGTTGATGCTGCTTCATCGAATATTACAAATGTTTCGGAGTCTGCCCCCGAACAAGCCCTTGTTCTTTCGCCGGTCATCATGCATGTTCTATCGGAGGGCTATAAATTTGATTTTAAACGGCGGGCTGTAATGATTTAACTCCCTTTCGATAAGTTGGAATAGTAAGGGTTAAAAAAGTTAAGACTATAATATAGCAGATGTTTCCATGTTTTAAAGGAGGACTTAGTAAGCTATGGAGATAAAATCAATCCAGGCGATCGAAGGGGCTAATGTACATAGTTACAGGCCGGTTATTCGGGCGGTCGTGGATCTACAAGAGAGAGTAGAGGTAATGAGTAATCAATTGGGGGACTTCTCCAATAAATTAATAGCTTGTTTACCGACTTTAGCTGATCATTATTGTTCACGCGGCAGGCCCGGCGGATTTCTGGAAAGGCTTGAGGAAGGGACCTTGCTGGGACATGTTCTGGAACATGTCACAATTGAATTATTAACATTAGCTGGTCAAACTGTAGCTTATGGGAAAACTCTGTCTATTCCGGAATCTCCCGGGATATATGAGATTGTTTATAATTATCAGTCAAAGGAAGGGGCGGTTGAGGCTTTTCAGCAGGCTTTTGCTTTGGTTGAAGGCCTTTTACGCGGAGAGACAGGTAATGTCAGCGAAATTATTAAGAGGATAACAAATGTTATTGAAGAAAATAGTTTAGGCGCCTCAACCCATGCTATAGTCGAGGCCTGCAAAGAAAGGGGAATACCTGTACAAAGACTTAATAACAGAAGCTTGTTACAGTTGGGTTACGGACAACGACAGCGCCGGGTCCAGGCAGCAATGACAGATAAAACAAGTTGTATTGCTGCTGATATTTCTTGTGATAAAGGATTAACCAAGAGTTTACTGGTTTCGGGCGGGATTCCCGTTCCGGAGGGAACGGTTGTTTGGACAGAGGAAGAAGCTGTTAAGGTCCTGCAGAAGCTGGGCGGCCAGGTTGTTGTTAAGCCTTTTAATGGGAATCAGGGTAAGGGTGTAAGTTTACGGTTGACAACTGAGGCTGAGGTGCGGTCAGCTTTCAGGTTAGCTCAGAACTATGGAGAGGAGATTATTGTTGAAGAGTATATAGAGGGTCAGCACTATCGTTTGCTGGTTATTGGGGGGCGCCTGATAGCGGCTGCCAGACGTATCCCAGCTTATGTCGTAGGCGATGGCTGTTCCAGTATTAAAGAGCTGGTGGAACAGGCTAATCAAGATCCCCGGCGGGGTCAAGGGCATCAAAAAGCCTTGACAAAGATAAACATTGATTCGGTGGTGATTATGGCTTTGGCCCAGAGGAATTTGTCATTGGATTCCGTGCCGTTGGCCAATGAAACTATTTATTTGCGGGAGAGTGCAAATCTGAGTACCGGGGGGGTAGCCGAAGATGTAACTGAACTGGTACATCCGGATAATATTGATTTAGCAATTTATGCCGCCCAGATTGTTGGTCTGGATATTGCCGGCGTAGATTTGGTTATCGAAGATATCAGTCAGTCTTACAGAAAGAAAAACGGATATATAATTGAGGTAAATGCTGCACCGGGAATTCGGATGCATCATTATCCAAGTTTTGGCCGGGAGCGTAACATTGGCAAAGAAATTGTAGATTTGGTTTTGCCGATGGGCAATGGGAGGATACCGGTTGTTGCGGTTACCGGTACAAACGGAAAAACAACAACTACGAGAATAATTGGCAGAATGTTGTTGAACCAACAGCTTCAGGTTGGAATGGCGACCACAGATGGGATATTTATTAAAGGAAATATGCTGCTGAAGGGAGATACGACCGGTCCGGAAAGTGCCCGGATTGTCCTCAGACACCCGGAGGTCCAGGTTGCCGTTCTGGAAACAGCGCGCGGTGGGATCCTGAGAGCAGGATTGGGTTATGATTATGCTGATATTGCTGTAATCACGAATGTTTCTAATGATCATCTTGGTCAATTCGGGATTGAAACTGTTGATGATATCGCCTATGTAAAAAGCCTGGTAGCTGAGGTGGTTCAAAAACACAGTTATGTTATTTTAAATGCTGATGATGCCAAAGTTATCGAAATGGGGCAGCGGACAAAGGGCAAAATTATTTATTTCAGTACCGAGAAGGATAATATTCATATCCGTAAGCACCTGGCCAAGGGTGGGATAGCTGTATTTGTGCGCCGGGGGGTTATTTTGGTGTGCCGTGGAACAGAGTGTTTCCGGATATGTACCATAAAACAAGTGCCGATTACCTGGGAAGGTAAGGCCAAACACAATGTTCAGAATGTTTTGGCAGCTGTAGCGACAGGCTGGTGTTTAGGATTAAGTGCAGAGGCCATTCGCAATTGTTTAGAAAGATTTTCAGTTGAAGCTCAAGACAACCGGGGGAGATTGAATCATTATGAGTTAGGCGGAGTGCAGGTTTTTATTGATTACGGACATAATGCGGCAGGTATCCAGGAGATTCTCAAAACCTTAAAGAAATTTAAGGGCCGTTCTCTGGTAGGTTGTCTGACTGTGCCCGGAGACAGACCGGATGATAGTATCCGGTCTGTTGCCAGGATAGCTGCCAGGGGTTTTCAGCGTTTAATCATCCGGGAGGATAAAGATTTACGCGGCAGAAAACCAGGTGAAGTTGCCGAAATTATTTATTCTGCTGCTGTTGAAACGGGAATGGATCCGCAGTGTATTGCAGTTGTGCTGGACGAACGGCAGGCTTTTCAATATGGACTGGATACTTGTTTGCAAGGAGATGTATTTGTAATATTTTATGAAAATCTTGAACCGATTGAGGAAGAAATCGCCTTGCGCTTAAGCTTGGAGAACAAAGCGGCTATCAGAAGTATTCAGTCAGAAGCGGTTGCCGGAGGGGGAATTTGATAATTAGCAGTTTGTTTTTATATTGACGATATTTAACTTTAGGGTTGTTTCCGAAAAATAAAATGGACTTGATGAATTTATCGGTCCATTTTATTTTTTAGTGCTTAATTATGCATTATGCAATATTTAGGGTATAATAAATTTAGCTATATCTTGAAGCGGAAAGGATAAACAGGGCTGTGGGAACTCTTAAGACAATGTTTGCTTATGCCAAGATTAACCTTGGTTTGGCTATTATTGGGAGGCGGAGTGACGGTTATCATGAATTGCAAAGTGTTATGCAGTCAATTGAACTCCATGATATCATTAAAGTAGAGCGACTTGGGCATTCTCTCGTTTGTCACTGCGGTGAGTTAAGCGGTCCCGGGAATCTGGCTTATAAGGCTGCCTTTTTATTTCTTAAAGACATCAGGGTTAATGATGGTATTTTAATTGAAATCGATAAGCAGATACCTTTAGAGGCGGGTTTGGCCGGAGGAAGCAGTGATGCGGCGGCAGTCTTGCTTTTGTTAAATGAAATTTATCAAAATCCTTTGAGTTTTGAGGAGCTTAAAAGACTTGCCCTGATGTGCGGTTCAGATGTTTGTTTTTGTCTTAGGGGCGGGACAATGTGGGCAACAGGACGGGGAGAAGAGTTGGAGGAATTACCTGCTGCACCGGAGATGGAACTTGTTCTGGTAAAACCGCGGGCTGGTATTAATACCGGAGAGGCCTATCGCCTTTTTGATAACTTTGGCCAAAATGGATGCTTAAATAAGGAAGATTGGCGGCATGTCCTGGAAAAAGGGCAGATAAGAGAGATTGCCGAGTTGTTGTATAATGATTTTGAGTTGGTATCTCCGGTAATTGTACCGGAAATTTCCTATCTGAAACAAGAATTGCTTCGCAGCGGTTGTTACGGATCATTAATGTCGGGAAGCGGCTCGACAGTTTTCGGCATAGCTCAGGATAAAGAGCATGCGGCCTGGGCCGGTCGAAGATTGTTAATGAAGGGATTTGACCAAGTCTGGTGTACGAATACTTATAATACTTGATTACTCATATGCATTATCATCTGAAGGGGGATGTTCTTATGCGGCGCAGATTAGTTCCGGTAAAACTTGATAGTTACAAACCATTAAGGGATATTGTTTTTGAATCTATGAGGGATGCAATTATCAGCGGGATTTTAAAACCAGGTGAACGCTTGATGGAAATTCAGCTTGCCGAGGAGATGGGGGTTAGCCGGACTCCGGTCCGTGAGGCTATTCGTAAACTTGAACTGGAAGCATTTGTGATCATGGTTCCCCGGAAAGGGGCGTATGTAGCCGGCGTATCGCACAAGGATGTGGCCGATGTTTTTGAAATCCGGACTGCCTTGGAAGGGTTAGCAGCCGGGTTGGCAGCTGAACGAGTTACTGCTGATGAAATTGAACAAATGGAACGGGTTTTACTTTCCGCAGATGATGAAGAGATTGATTTGAAAAAAATTGTCGAACGGGATACGGAATTTCACGATTTACTCTATCAGGCAAGTCATAATAACCGGTTGCTTCAGATATTAGCAAATTTGCGGGAGCAGATTCAGCGTTTCCGGGCAACTTCATTGGCTGTGCCTGGCCGGTATCTGGATGCTGTTAAGGAACATCGGGCGATTGTTGAAGCTTTGGCCGAACATAACAGTGAGTTAGCCAAGGAATTGATGGAAGCACATATTGTTACTGCTGAGAATGTGATGTTCCAAACATTTAATCCTGATATTCACGGCAGTCAGGATGTTCCAAAAGACTAAGAAGGTTTGAAATTTGAAAATTTTCTTGTTTTCTTGGCAGGTTTTTTTTACCAAACGGAGAAAGTATGAAAAGAGATAATTAATAGATCGAAAACTGACTTAGGAAGGGTGGTGAGTCATAATGGATATTACTGATGTACGGATTCGCAAAGTTAATGTGGAAGGTAAAATGAAAGCAGTAGTTTCAGTAACAATTGATAATGCTTTTGTGGTCCACGATGTTAAAGTTGTGGAAGGAACTAATGGGCTTTTTGTTGCGATGCCAAGTCGTAAAACACCTGAAGGCGAATTCCGTGACATAGCCCACCCGATTTCTTCGGTAGCCCGTGAAATCATTCAGACTGCTGTTTTGAAAGCTTATCAGGAGGCAATGTAAACCGGGGTTATTTTACTTAAGAATTTTAATAGGAGAGCCAAGTGAAGGGTCTCCTTTTTCCTGTGAGTAACTTTTTTCTCAAAAATAAGAGGTATTTTTAAATATTTTGACGAATAAAGTCATAATGG
>DATMXV010000140.1:0-3680 GCA_035561335.1 Desulfitobacteriaceae bacterium | reverse complement strand
ATCTATACTAAATGGCAAGTATCTTCTAATTAAGTTTAATTACTGCTTATGGAAATAGATTATCTTCTGTTGAAGCTGGGAAGGGGTGTTGAATATTGAGTAATAAAATATTAAGAAATCAGAAGATCAGATCAGAAGATGCTATTCAAAAGCTTGAGGAAACACATCGCATATTGCTTGATAACTTACCCGATCCTATCTTTGCTTTTAATCAGGAGGGCAGGTATATATATGCTAACCGGGCCTTTACTAAGGGAGTAGGCAGGACTATTAATCAAATTATTGGAAAAACAATCTGGGATGTGTTTAAAAGAGAGGATGCGGACAAATGTTTTGCTGCTTTGAATGAGGTATTTCAGAGCGGAGAGGAAAATGTTATCGAGGTACGTGTTCCGCGGCCGAATGGCGATTTATACCTTATCACTACGATTACTCCCATTATTGATGATTACGGAAAAATCATCAATGTATTCTGTTCCTCAAAAAGCATAACTGAGCGTAAGCAGGTAGAGATGAGTAGAAAAGACATTAAGGGAAAGATTAGAGGCCGTCAGGGTACGGTCAGGGATATAACAGCTCAGAAACCGGCAGAGGAGGCCTTACCGGCCAGTGAGGCCAGGTATCGTTTACTGGTTGATCATTCCTCTGAGTTGTTATGGAACATAACAACAGAAGGTGTATTTACTAATGTTTCTCCGTCGTGGGAAAGAATAACCGGTTACCGGCCTTCCGCAATGACCGGTATATCATATAAAGATCTGATTCATCCGGAAGATATTCCTGTTTACGAGGAGTATTTACATAGTATTATTCCAGCAGACAAAGTAGTAAAGAATATAGAATACCGGCTCAGGTACGCGGACGGTACCTGGCATTGGCATAATGCCGGTGGTATGCTCGTTTTTAACCAAAACGGGGAAGTTGTTTCCATAGCAGGGATCTCGAGAGACATCACAGAGCAGAAGAAGGCGGAAGATAAACTTTTACAGAGCGAGGAGAAGTACAGGCTTCTGGTCTCCCAGATGCAACAAGGACTGGCATTTCATGAAGTAATATGTAACGAATCAGGCAGGGTTGTAAATTACAGGTTAACTGATGCCAATGAGCATTTTAAAAATATTACCGGAATAAAAAGGGAAGACGTTCTGGGAAAAACAGTTCGGGAGATTTGGCCAGAAATGGACATTAATTGGGTGGAAAAATACGGTCAGGTCGGAATAACCGGTCAGCCGTTAGAATATGAAAAATACTTTAAAAGTTTAGGAGGATTCTACCATGTACTGAACTATTCTCACCAGTACGGCCGGTTTGCAACTGTTATAACAGATGTGACTGAACGGAAAAGGATGGAGAAAACCATATTTGAAGAAAAAGAACTTTTGAGGATTACTTTATTATCTGTGGGTGACGGCATAATTACAACGGATAAACAAGGTAAAGTAAATCTTCTTAATAAAGTTGCCGAACAGTTAACCGGGTGGAAGCTGGAGGAAGCTTATGGCCGGTTATTTGAAGAGGTTTTCATTGTTATCAATGAACATACCCGGGAAAGATGTAATAATATCCAAACAGAAGTGTTGAAATGCGGCAGGACTATTGAATCAGCGAACAATGCTGTTTTGATTTGTAAGAATGGCCTTGAGATGCCGATTGAAAATACTGCCGCTCCTATTAAGGATGAAGAAGGCAAGATCAATGGGATGGTTTTAGTTTTCCGGGACTTTACGGAGAAGAAGAAAAAACAGGAGAAAATTGAGTACCTGAGTTTTCATGACAGCCTGACGGGGGTATATAACCGGAGATTTTTCAGAGAAGAGTTGAAAAGGCTGGACAGGAAAAGAAATCTTCCTATAACCCTGGTTATGGCTGATGTAAATGGCTTAAAACTGGCCAATGATGCCTTTGGACATTTAGCCGGGGATAAACTTTTGCAGAAAGCAGCCGAGGTTATCAAAAATGAATGCCGGGCTGATGATATTATCGCCCGAATTGGAGGGGATGAATTTGTCCTGGTATTACCGCGAACCAGTTCGGAGCAAGCTTCCATTATTGTCAAACGAATAAATAACGCCCTTGCCAAGCAAAAAGTGGGTTCAAGCGATATGTTATCATCTTTTGTTTTATCGATTTCCTTTGGCTGGGACAGTAAGTTGGAAGAGACCGAGGATATACTGGTTGTTTTTAAGAAAGCGGAAGATTATATGTACCGGCGGAAGCTATCTGAAAGCACAAGTATGAGACACGAGACTATTAAAGTAATTATCAAAACTCTTTATGAAAAAAGTGAAAGGGAACAATTTCATTCTGTACAGGTTAGTGAGATCTGTGCAGCTATCGGAGTAGCCATGGAATTAAGCATAGAACAAATCAATGAGCTGCGTACAGCGGGCTTAATGCATGATATTGGGAAAATAGTTTTGAATGATCAAATTCTGGATAAACAAGGTGCGCTTACTAAATCGGAATGGTTTGAAATCAAGCGGCATGCGGAAACAGGCTACCGTATTTTGGAATCTGTAAAGGAGTTTTCCCAACTGGCGGAATATGTTCTGGCTCATCACGAAAGATGGGATGGAGAGGGGTATCCCAAGGGGTTAAGAGCGGAAGAAATACCTTTGGAGGCTAGAATTATTGCGATTGCTGACAGCTATAATGCAATGATCAGTGATAGACCATACCGCAAAGCTATGAGTAAAGAAGCGGCAATAGAGGAAATAATCAAAAATTCCGGAACTCAGTTTGATCCGTTTATAACCAGTTTATTTGTGGAAAAGGTTTTAAAGGTTAAAACCTTAATAAAATTATAAGTTAACACGGCAGCCATCTTGCTATCGTCCAAGAGGAGGGAGAAGAATGATCAATTATTCTTTGCTTGACCAGCCCGAGGTGCTGAGCTATTTTTTTTACCCCCGCAAGGATTATACTCCTTGTCCCGAAAATACATTTGATTTGGCTATCCCTGTGGAGCAGAACATTTCCATATCCTGCCGCTTTTTTTTATCCGCCGGAGAATTGCCCTGGGTACTGTACTTTCATGGGAACGGCGAGATAGCCAGTGATTATGACGACATCGCACCATTATACCATGAAGCAGGCCTGAACCTGGTTGTGACCGACTACCGGGGTTATGGCGCCAGTCAGGGTTATCCTACATTCACTAATATGGTCAAAGACGCCCACCGCCTGTTTCCAGCCATACGCGCAGCCCTGGCGGAAAAGAATCTTGGAAATGACATATATGTTATGGGCAGATCGTTGGGGTCCATCCCTGCCCTTGAACTGGCCTATGGCTATCCTGATCTGTTAAAGGGAATTATCATTGAAAGCGGTTTTGCCAGCTTTGTTCACTTGATCAGGAATCTCGGCCTGATCCAGGGGGACACTGAAACATTCAATAATAAGTGCATAGAGATGGTGACAAAAATAACCATCCCGGCCCTGATTATCCACGGAGAATACGATCAGCTTGTTTCGTTGAGGCAGGGCATGTTTTTATACAGGCATCTCGGGTCTTCGCCAAAGAGCATGCTGGTTATTCCCGGCGCCGATCACAATGATATCCTCTTTTACGGGCAAGCGAAGTATTTTGCAGTGATCAGGGAATTTGTCGAAACCACTTAATCCAGAGGAGAAAAAACAACCTGTTCCTCCTGGCGACAGAAACAGGTTGTAATTTTTTG
>DATMXV010000139.1:0-2723 GCA_035561335.1 Desulfitobacteriaceae bacterium | reverse complement strand
CATTATAATAGAGGAAATAACGCTCATTACAAAAGTCATATCAGTTTATCTCCTTTATCTTAATAGTCAATTGCAGTGTAAGCTGTAGCTGAGTCAATATTTAAATAACTACTTAAGACAATAGTATTATTGATAGGCAAGAAGCAAAGATTCTAAAAAGCAAACAATTTCTTCTGCGGGAATAAACCAAATAAACCGCCGGTATGGATAAACAGAATATTCTGATAGGCTTTGAGGCGTCCCTTTTTTATTTCCTCCGTCAGGCCATACAGGGCCTTCCCGGTATATACAGGATCCAGGATAACCCCTTCCAGTTGGGCGAGCCCATGGATGAACTGTAGTTCTGCAGGGCTGCTTAAGGCATAGCCTCTGCCAACATAACCGTCAAGCAGCCGGATTTCATTTCTTGCATAGGGGAGCTGAATCTTTAAATACTCAAGACTTTCCTGCAGGATATTATCAATTGTCTGCCTAAAATACTCGGCATCATCACAAACAATTACCCCATAGATATCGGCAGGATGGTTGAAAACCTTTTTCCCCAGAAACAATCCGGAATAGGTTCCTCCCGACCCTACGGCTGCCACAATCAGGTCAAAATTAATACCCATTTCCTTTTCCTGCCGGGCAATCTCCTGGAATGCCTGATAATAGCCAAAAGCACCGATTCCATTGGATGCCCCTACAGGAATAAGGTAGGGCTTAAAACCTCTTTTTTCTGCATCCAGGCTTATTTCTTGCAGAATTTTCGGCAGTTCGCTCTTATACTCTTCCGGGTTAACATAGTTGATTTCTGCTCCCAGGAGTTTGTCCAGGAACAGGTTGCCGTCAAGCTCTTCTGCTTTGTCTGTCCGTAAGACCAGATGGGCTTTGAGTCCTAATTTTGCGGCGACAGCGGCTGTCGCCCGGCAGTGATTGGACTGAATTCCCCCAACAGTAATGAGATAATCACATCCCAAATCCAGCGCTTCCCGGACAGAGAATTCTAATTTTCTGATTTTATTACCGGAAACCTCCGTTCCCGTTTGGTCGTCACGCTTGAGATAAAGACAAGGCCCTCCCAGCTCCTGAGACAAGCGTTCCAGTTTTTCAATCTTCGTGGGCAGATTGGCCAACTGAATTCTTTCCGGAATTTTCATCATTCTCATCTCCTGATATAATTATAGCAATCTGATTATCTGTCAACAATAAATGACTTTATAACTGCCAGGTATTCCCTTATAAAACAATTCGGTAAAACGCCCGACCAGGTTGGCGCGGGCAGCCCATAAGGAATAAAACCGTTCCGGGAGGCCAGCATCTTTGCCCTGAACATATGAAACTCACTGGTAACTATCAGGATTTCCGGTTTCCCCTGATATTCGGCAGGGTTTATCAATTCCCGGGAAAACCTGAAGTTCTCTGCCGTATTCGTTGATCTGTCTTCCATAATGATTCTGTCCTCAGGAATACCCTTTCTGACAAGATACCTTTTCATGGCCTCTGCCTCAGAAATCGTTTCGGCATAGCCTTTCCCCCCGGAAACAATGACCTTGGGGTCCGGGTTTTTCTGCAGAAAATCAAGGCCCTTGTCTACCCTGTTCTGAAAGGTTATCGTCATCTGCTCTCCATTCAGTCCGGCGCCCAGGATTATCACATAATCAACCTTGACCTTAGTATCGGTATGAATGGCAGCTATGATCAACCCTTCAATCAAGATAAAAGAAAAAATAAATAAGCCGATAACAGCATAAAAAAATTTTTTCAGCCATCTATTTTGCAAGGCCGGGATATTTAGGCCTTTAAGCTGCAAAAACCCTGCGATTATCAGGAATATTCCAACAATACCCGGCAAGATATTGCCAAAGTTCATCACTACCCCAAACAAGTAAAGCAAGGCAAAATCGCTGAATCCGATCAGGCCCAGGAATATTAAAAGATAGGAAATAAATTTATTTGGTATTTTAACCATTCAGAATACTCCTTTATTTTGCCCTGCCTTAGACAGAACAGATGATTTATTAATTAAAGTTTCGCCTGCGCAAAATCAGCTTTGCCCCTGCAAACGCTTCTCTTATTATCTCATTTCAGATCTGCGAACCGTGTCGAAATGTATAAGTTTAGCGGAAACTATAAATTATATAACTACTCACTCTGAAAAAATATCCTACTCCGGGAGATTCAATTGTACGTTCACCGGTACTCCGGAGCTACTCTCACTCCACTGCGCAGCTAAAGTACCAAACCTCCGGGTTAGTCTGCATGTAAACCAATGGTACTTCTTAACGCTGCTCCATTTCGTTCGCTTAACGCTCCTCCGCCAAACGGTTCTCTTTACAATTGAATCTCCCTACTACTATGTAATATCTAAAAACTTACATTTGAATCACAGGATATAACCTTTTGAGTTTCACGCGAGCGTCTTCTGTTGTAAATTGCCAATCCACACCTTTCTGTTTTGAATTTCTTTGTAAGTACCAGGCACTCAGTTCAGAGTTTAACTTATCTATTTCGGCGATTCGGCGTGAGCCCAGACACTGGGCAGCCAATGCTGATAATTCAAGTTCAGCGATATTTAGCCAGCTTCCATGCTTTGGTGTGTAGTGTATCTCAAGTCTCTGTGCTAAACGAAAGGCCTCGCCTGGCTCAAATGCTTCGTAAAGCGAGGACAAGGTATGTGTATTGAGATTGTCCATTACCAGAACAACTTTCTTTGCTCCTGGATACTCTCCATCAAGCAACCA
>DATMXV010000138.1:0-4128 GCA_035561335.1 Desulfitobacteriaceae bacterium | reverse complement strand
ATGTTGTACTTTCCGGAACAGTTGGCATTATATGCAACCTGCTGTTATTTATTGCAAAACTTTTTTTCGGATTATTTATTAACAGCATTTCCGTTATTTCCGATGCTTTTAACAATCTGAATGATTTGGGTTCTTCGCTGGTATCAATAATTGGGGCAAAATTAAGTAACAGACCGCCTGACGAGAACCATCCCCATGGACATGGACGCTTTGAATATATCGCATCATTAATTATCGCCTTAATCATATTTTCTGTTGGCTTTCAGCTTTTTCGTACTTCCTATGACCGATTAATTAATCCGCAGAAAATTACGTTCAGTGTTGTAACCATAATAATCTTAATCCTGTCAGTCCTAATTAAACTTTGGATGTTTTCTTACAATATGTATATTGCCAAACAAATTAATTCCACTATCAATAAAGCTGCGGCTTATGATAGTTTAAATGACAGTATGGCAACAAGCCTCGTTATAGTATCAATGATTGCCGGTGTCTTTATTGATATACCTCTGGACGGGGCAGCCGGAATTATAATCTCATTTTTAATATTATATTCAGGATTTAAAATTGCTAAGGATACGGTAAATCTTCTGATAGGTTCTGCACCTGACCCGGATGCTGTGGAAAAAATTAACCGGATAGTTGGTACCGGAAAGTATATAATCGGAACCCACGACCTGAAAATCTATGATTATGGCCCCAGTAAAATAATAGCATCGATTCATGCCGAAGTTCCTGATAATCTGAATATTGCAGAAGGCTATTCCAGTATAAATGCCATAGAAAACCAAATCACGGAGAAACTGGGGTTCGAAATTATTATTCACCTGGACCCAATCTCTACAGATATCGGAAAAATCGAAAAGGTTAAAGAAGATGTGATTGCCTGTATCTATAAGGTTAATAAGAATGTCCGGATTGATCATTTTCGAATTGTCCAGGCCGAAAAAATGATTAATATCTATTTTGACCTGAAGGTCCTGTCTGGAATTCCTGAATCAGAGTATGAGAGGATTAAAAAAATTATTGAGGAAAGAATTGAAGAAACATACAGCAACTATGAGGTTGTCATTAATAATATTAATAATAAAATCTAAACCGGCAGGAGGATGCCACCATATTTTCCAGACCGTATGGGGAGGAATTAAGCGTAAACATGTGGAACTTTAGAGAAAAGTGTATTGGCATAGATGTTTGGAGTTGAATGATGTATACAGACTTTTTTTATCTATTGCGGCACGAGGGTGTTCCTGTTTCTATCACCGAGTGGATGACATTGATGGAAGCATTGAATGCAGGTTTAGCTGAGTCAAGCCTCTCCGGATTTTATTATTTGGCAAGGGCTGTTTTAGTAAAAAGTGAATCTCACTTTGATCGCTATGACCTGGCTTTTCAAAAATATTTTCAGGGGATAGAGACTCCGGAGAAATTACAGGATATGGTTTCAGAATGGCTGAGAAATCCCCTGCCTCTCAAAACGTTTTCTGAAGAAGAACGTAACAGGATCCTGAATTCACTGGGTTTGCCGGATTGGGAAAGTCTGAAGTCCGCTTTAGCTGAGCGTTTACTTACCCAGGACGGGGTTCATCATGGAGGGACAAAATGGATCGGTACCGGTGGGAGTGCGCCATTTGGTCATTCCGGTTTTCGTCCGGGCGGAATGAGAATTGGCGGTGAATCCAATAGTCAATCAGCTGTAAAAGTGGCGGCAGAGCGGAATTACCGGAAATACCGCAGCGACCAGATTTTGGGAGTTCGTCAGTTTGAAAACGCTTTACGGCGACTGCGGCAATTCAGTTCGCGGCTGGAAGGGGTTAAAGACCAGCTTGATTTAGATAATACGATTGCTGAAACCTGCAGGAATGCCGGGAAATTAAAGCTGATATGGACGAGGTCCCGTAAAAATACCGTAAAAATAATTGTTCTTATGGATATTGGCGGTTCCATGTATCCATATGCCAATATTTGCCGCCAGTTGTTTTCAGCAGTGCACAGGTCTACCCATTTTCAGGACTTAAGGTTTTATTACTTCCATAATTGCATTTATGATTATTTATATTTGGATGCTGATTATAGTCCCAGCAGAACTGTTAAAACAGATGAACTTCTTAGATCACTGAATATGGATTACAAGGTTATGGTTATCGGGGATGCCGCAATGGCCCCCAGCGAACTAATGATGGTCGATGGTAATATTTTTTGGGAAATGGGCAATGAGCAGCCGGGATTTGTTTGGTTGCAGCGTTTAGCTGAGAAGTTTCCTTATAACGTATGGCTTAATCCCATTCCGGAAAGGGATTGGGAAATAATACATGGTTCAGAAACCATTCAAATGGTTCGCAGCATTTTTCCTATGTATGAATTAACCTTGGAAGGTCTTGATAAGGCGATCAAGAAACTAATGGTACGTAAGTGAAAGGTTTTTAATAATCAGGAATATAAGTTGAAATATTTTGCGGGAGACGAGAAGACAAAATGACTAATAAATTACCGGTTTATTTATCAGAAAAAGACGGGAACTTATGGCTGACTGAAGACGAACGCGAAGACCTGAAGGTCAGTTACAGGATTAAAAAAATTATTTTTGAGGGACAATCCACTTTTCAGCACGTAATGGTCCTTGATTCTTATTGTTTCGGAAACATGCTGGTATTGGACGGAGTTGTCCAGACTACCTCAATTGACGGGTATATCTATAATGAAATAATTGCTCATGTACCATTATGTGTCCATCCTAATCCCCGAAAAATTTTAATTATCGGCGGCGGGGATTGCGGAGTAGCTAAAGAAGTATGTAAGTATAACACTGTTGAACTAATTGATTTAGTTGAAATTGATCAGCTGGTTGTTGAAGTATGCCAAAAATATTTACCGGAGGTTTCCGGGAATTTATCTGACCCCCGTGTCCGCTTTATTTATGAGGACGGTGTTAAATTCATCCAAAATATTGATAGGGAATATGACTTGATCATTGTTGATTCATCAGATCCTATTGGCCCGGCAAAAGTACTTTTTGAAAAGAACTTCTATCAAGGTTTATACAATTTGTTAACAGAAGACGGCTTAATGGTTTGTCAAAGCCAATCTCCGATCTTTCATTCTGAAATTATGAAGCAAACCTATAATCATATTAAAAACCTGTTTCCGAAAACAGAGGTTTTCACGGCCATTGTCCCAACTTATCCCGGCGGATTATGGAGTTTTACTCTGGGATCAAAGCAGTACATTAAGCCAAACTCTGCTAAAACCAAGCAATTAGATACCTATTACGTTAATGAACAAATTATTGAATGCTGTTTTTCTCTTCCTAAGTTCATCTCCAAACAACTTAATAATAGTTAGATATTTTAACGCACAAAAATATTAAATCAGGCCCGGATTTAGTAATAAATTGGCTTGCCGCTGTAAATATTAAAATGGAGTTCATCAGCATTTGACTTTATTAATTTTTTCGCTCCAATTCAACCGGATAAAGTAAAATTATCAGGGAAGCAAACAAAATTACTAAATTTGTGAGGCCATCATGAACAAAGTTTCCAAATGGGCAAATTTAATTATCCCAATTTCCTCAGCGATATTTGCATTGACAGCTTTAATCACTGTATGTATTACAATTTCGTCCTGGAATACACAGCGCGAAGCAGCCCGTCCATATCTAACCTTAAAAGATTCCCCGCTCATTCGTTTAGAGGATGATATTAATTTTGAATTTATTTTTAATAATGTCGGAATTCATCCCGCCTTTAATATGTCAAGTAAGACAATTGTCTTCGATGAAAGTTTAAATGTTGAACCAGTTCATATTGATGAGTATGCAATTGCTAATGATATTCCCGGCAACACTCCCACCAGTTTGCTTATCAATATGAAACCGCAAGAATACAGGCCGAATATCTTAACGTTTAAACCTTATTATATTGTTATTGCCTTGCATTACAGCGATCCGGTGCTTAATAAAAAGTATGACCAAATAATATATTTGAAGTGGAGCGGAATTTCAGGGGGAACAGCCGGTTCAATTTTTCATGTTAAAGTAACAGAGAAAAATAATATTATGAAATATTTAAATGACTGGCATATAGAGCCAAAGCCATCCGGATAAATGAGGGTTATTGCCCGGATTAATTC
>DATMXV010000137.1:0-4622 GCA_035561335.1 Desulfitobacteriaceae bacterium | reverse complement strand
CTATTGAGATAAGTCCGGGATAATTAATACACACTAATAAGATTAAAAAAGAAAATTTAATAGACATAATTAATCAATAAAGCAAAAAATCAAGCAGGAATTTTGTCTCTTTAGTTGAAATAATACAATATACAACTAAACTTTGAGGAGGTTATTTACTATGACTGTCAACGTAGCAATCAGTGGATTTGGTAGAATTGGCCGTTTAGCTTTACGGGCTGCTATCAGCAGGTCATTCCCTTTTGAAATTACGGCAATCAATGGGGGCAGACCTGAACTAATGGCTCATTTATTAAAATATGATTCTGTTCATGGTGTTTTCCCTTATGATGTTGAAGTAAACGGAAATACCATGATAGTAAACGGTAAAAAGATTAAACTTGTTTCAGACAGGGTCCCGGCTAATTTACCCTGGAAAGAGCTTGGAGTTGACGTCGTGATTGATTGTACAGGTCAATTCAAAGACCGTGAAGGCGCGGCCCAGCATCTGACTGCCGGGGCTAAGAAAGTAGTAATCTCCGCTGCCGGAAAAAACGAAGATATTACAGTCGTTGTCGGGGTCAATGACGATAAATATGATCCTAAGAACCATCATATTATTTCCAACGCCTCCTGTACAACAAACTGTTTGGCCCCGGTTGCCAAAGTTTTGCTTGAAGAATTCGGGATTGAACAGGGTATGATGACAACTATTCACGCTGTCACAAATGACCAGAGAATTCTTGACGGCACCCATAAAGACTTACGGCGGGCCAGGTCCGCTTTTCAATCAATGATTCCCACAACAACCGGTGCTGCCAAAGCGGTAGCAATAGTTTTACCGGAACTGAAAGGGAAGATGACCGGTTTAGCCGTGCGGGTCCCAACTGCAAATGTCTCGCTGGTAGACTTTGTAGCTACTTTATCCCGTCCGACAACCGTTGAAGAAGTAAATTCCAAGCTGGAAGCCGCAGCTAACGGAAAATTAAAAGGTATCCTGGAATTCTGCAAATTACCGCTTGTTTCCATAGATTTTAACGGTAATCCTGTAAGTTCGATCGTTGACGGTCTGTCTACCATGATGATCGGGGACAGAATGGTTAAAGTTTTAGCCTGGTATGACAATGAAGCAGGTTATGTTAACAGAATGCTTGATCTGGTGACAATGGTTGTCAATGGCGAAGAAAAATAACCCGGGAATATAACTCAGGCGCCTGAAATTTAGCACATCAGCTGGGGAAGCCAAGGATTTTAAGGATCCTTGGCTTAATTCTAATGCCGAAAACTAATGCCGAAAATATTGAAAACCAAATAAATATTCTGAAAAATATCCAGCAGAAAGTTAGGCCCAAATCGAGGAGGTTTTGCTTATGAAATTTACCGGAAAAACCAGTTTTCGTGTCCGCTATGCTGAAACTGATAAAATGGGGATTGTCTATCACTCTAATTATCTTGTCTGGTTTGAAGTAGGGCGCTCCGAATTATTCAGGGATTTAAACCTTCCCTATAAGGTTTTTGAGGAACAGGATCTTGGACTGACCATTATTGAAGCCGGTTGCCGTTATCGTCAGCCTGCTTACTATGATGATGAAATTACTGTTTCCGCTACAGTTGATATCCACTCCCGCAAGGTAACCTTCTCTTATCTTGTTTACCGTGATTCAACCTTGCTTGCCGAAGGCAAAACCATCCATCTGTTCGTAAACAAACAAGGCCGGGCTATTGACGCCCGTTCCCACCCCCTTTGGCAAAAACTGCAGTCAATCTTGGAAGAACGCGCCAGGGCAGATAACTGAATACCTGGCTCAACACTTGAATCTCGCTAATAATTATATTAATATTTGTTTATGAGCATGATAGAAAATGTAATCCAAAAGCGTAAAAAATGGTCCATCATTGAAGATGGACTTTTTTAATTCAAGGGAGTTGGGTATTCTGAATCAGATAACAAGGACGTTTTTTCGGCGGACAACAAAATTTCTTGGTTTTTGGCTTTTGGTCTTCCTGATTATCTGGTTGATAAGCCGGTTCATCTACCTTTTTTTACCTTTCATCCTGGCATTTATCATGACTGCGATGATCAGTCCCCTGAAAAATTTATTGATCCGTAAATTTAAAATGCCGCTGAATATCTCAGTTTTAACGGCCATGATTCTGGAACTCGGGGGAATCAGCCTTTTATTATTATTTATGATAAACCGCGAAATCAAAGAAATTCAAGACATCTATTTGCGTTGGCCGCATTATGAGGGGGTCCTGAAACAGATCCTGAACAATTGGCTGCTTAATATCCAAAATGCCTTTCTCAATATTCCAAGTGATTATCTGGACATCATTAATAATTCTATCAGCAGTATTATTAACTCTGTTCCGCATCTCTTAAGCCAGGGCGTTACACTGGCTATCGCTATTCCGGAACTGATTATCATTCTTGTGATCGCCTTGGTGGCAACCTATTTTATGTCGAAAAACAGCAAACGCTATACCAGGGATATCGTCAATATTTTCCCCCGGGAATGGCGGGAGAACCTCTTTGAACTGGGCAGTGATTTTTCCCGGGCTTTAGCAGGATTTATTAAAGCAGAGTTTATAATTTTTCTGATCATGATGTTCTGTTCGATTTTGGGACTTTATTTCCTGCATACCAAATATTTCATTAGCATGGGGATCATAACCGGTCTCTTTGGGATCCTTCCTGTCCTCGGGGTCGGCATTGTGCTTGTTCCCTGGGCTTTATTTGCTTATATTGCCGGCAATAATATGTTTGCAATCGAATTATTGCTGTTAACCACAGCCATAACAGTTATCCGGCATGTTATTGAGCCGAAAATCCTGGGCGATAATGTTGGCCTTGATCCTCTTTTTGTTCTGATCAGCATGTATATCGGCCTGGAAACCACCGGGATTATCGGGCTGCTCATAGGTCCTTTTATCTTAATAGCTTATCAAGCCTTACGTAAGGCCGGGGTTTTCAGTAATCTTTGAGAATTGAGGAGATCCCCATCTTGCCGGGACAAGGTGGGGATTTAATTTGTCCGCCAGAGTCAAAATGGCTATAATATTAAGAGTAATAAGGCAAACAATAGGAGCTGACAGTTAATGTCCGGAAAAGTCAAAAAAGTGGTCACCTTAACATTCGGGTGCCAGATGTCGGAAAGAGATGCCGAAACCCTGACAGAAATCTCTGCTCAGCAGGGTTATTGCCGTTGTACGAACCTACAAGAGGCCGATTTGGTTATAGTTAATACTTGTTGTGTCCGGGAAAGCGCTGAAAATAAAATCTTAGGTAAGATCGGGGAGTTGAAAAGGCTTAAAGATAAAAAACCCGGCTTGATTATCGCGGTAGCCGGCTGTATGGTCCAGCAGCCCCAGGTCTTGGAACGTCTGCAAAAACGGGCGCCGCACGTCGATATTTGGACAGGTACCTTTAACCTCCATAACTTCTCAACTTTTTTAAAACAAGCGGCTAAATCGGAAAAAACAGCGGTTGTGTACGATCTGCCTGACGAATCATTGGAAGCCGCTCCCCAATCGGAAAAGGGCAAATTACAGGCCAATGTCAATATCATGTATGGCTGCAATAACTTTTGCTCATATTGTATAGTTCCTTATGTCCGAGGGAGGGAGCGGAGCAGGCGTCCCGAGGATATAATTCAGGAAATCAGGAACCTGGCGGCGAGCGGTTGCCGCGAGGTTAGTTTATTGGGACAAAATGTCAACTCATACGGTTTGGAATTCTCTCCCGCCTATGATTTCGCTGATCTGTTAAAAGAAGTTGACCAAATCCCCGGATTATGGAGGGTACGGTTTATCACCTCGCATCCCAAGGATTTATCAGACAAATTAATTGCCGCAATTGCCGCCGGAACACACTTATGTGAGCATATCCATCTCCCGGTCCAGGCCGGAAGCAATGCTGTATTGCAAAGAATGAACCGGAAGTACACCAGGGAATACTACCTGAGCCGTTTGGCAAAAATCCGGGAGCTTATTCCCGAAGTCAGTATCACAACCGATATAATTGTCGGTTTCCCCGGAGAAACTGCTAGCGATTTTCTTCAGACCCTGGAGTTGGTGGAACAAGGTAATTTCAGTCAGGCTTTTACTTTTATGTACTCCAAGCGCTCAGGGACGGCTGCCGCCAGTATGCCCGAGCAGATACCACTGGATGTTAAAAAAGCCCGTCTCCAGGAACTGATGCTTTTACAAAAGGATAAAAGCCTGGCCTGGCGGCAGAAAATGCTGGGCAAAAACTACGAAATCCTGGTTGAGGGTCCCAGTAAAACCAACCCGGACCGTTTAAGCGGCCGGACCAGGAGCAATGAACTTGTCGTGTTCCCCGGGAATAATTCAATGATTGGCACGCTGGTTAATGTCAAAATCATTGAGGCCGGTCCCTGGACCATGCTGGGGGAAATCAGTCAGCGCTAAGCAGTTAATATGGTGTATTACCTATTTGATTATCTTGAAAAAATCTTGGAAGAACTAAAAAGGGAAGGGCCTACGAGGGTAACAACTCCCATATAGATGGTTTGTCCCATAATCGTAAACGTTTACGATTATGGGACATGCTGGTTAGAGGCTAATAATTGGATGAGGACTGAACATTATGGGAATGAGTTTAATTAAAAATAGTGAGTATG
>DATMXV010000136.1:0-8872 GCA_035561335.1 Desulfitobacteriaceae bacterium | reverse complement strand
TTTTTCGATAGATAACCTAGAGGATCAGAAATAATTGAGGTGAAACAAAAATGAAAATTGACGGAACGCCGGTTTCTCCCATTGGAAACGTTCAGCCTCTCAATAAAATAGAACAGGTACGGAATAAGATGTTAAATTTAGGTAATGATCAAGTAACAGTTTCTGATAAAGCCCAAATTTATCAAACTTTAATGCAAAAGGTGAAAGAAATACCTTCTGTACGGGAAGAAAAAGTGAAAAGCTTATCAGAACAATTGGCCAATGGTCAATTTCAGCCGGATACTCAGAAAATTGCCGAAAGATTATTAAACGGATTTGAAAAGGTGTAAACAATGGGAAATATTGTTCAGGGCCTTAATGAAAACTTAAAAAAGCAGGCAGATATTTATGCCGCACTCTGCAAGTTTGCCGAGAGAAAGCAACAAGCGCTTATTAACAATAATCTTGCTGAATTGGATAAAATAACACTTAGTGAAGAACAACTGTTATTGGATGTTTCCCGTTTAGAAAAGGAACGTTTGTTGTGGGCGGAACAGATTGGACAGGAACTGAACAAGCCTCCCGAAGAGCTTACTTTATCCGAATTAGCCGAGCATTTTCCGGAATTACGGGGGGTTCGAAAGGAACTCGATAATGTTGTAAATAAGTTGCTTGAGGTTCATAAAGAAAATACCCAATTATTGGAACAGGCTTTGAAAATTGTCAATTTAACTTCAGCTTTAATTACTCAACAAGAAGAAACAACCTATTCAAATCCCCGGCGCAAGGATATCTCCAAAAGCAGGAACCATCTTTTAGACCGCTCTGTGTAAGATGTTTTGTAACTCCTAAATTAAATCCTAAATACCTAAAAAGCAGGACAGGAGAGGTAACTATGCCATCGACTTTTTTCGGTTTGGAAATAGCGCGTCGCGCCTTGCAGGCTCAGCAGATCGCTACAGATGTAACAGGCCACAATATTTCCAACGCTTCAACAACCGGATACTCCCGCCAGATTGCCAATTTACAAGCTACCACCCCATATGTAATATTGAGTAACGGACATCATGCAAGCCTGGGAACCGGGGTTGTGGCAGATAATATTACACGGACCCGGGACGCTTTCATAGACCGTCAATATCGCTGGGAAACCTCTAAACAGCAATTTTGGGCCGGTAAACAGGATGCCTTGCAGAAAATTGAAGGCATACTTAATGAACCAAGTGATTATAGTTTAAGCAATGATCTGAACCAGTTCTGGAATGCCTGGAGTGACCTTTCCAAAAATCCGGAGAACATGGGGGCCAGAGCGGTAGTGCGCGAAAGAGCCTTAACCCTCACCGATAGTTTTCATAATATAGCCCGGCAGATAAGCGATCTCCAAAAAGACCAGGATACCGCTGTCCGGGTAAATATCAAACAAATCAATGATTACGCCCTGCAGATTAAAGAATTAAATATTCAAATAAAAAATGCTGAAGTCAGGGGAGACAGTCCCAACGACTTGCGGGATAAACGTGATAGCCTGGTTGATGATTTAGCCAAACTGGTCGGTGTTCGGGTTATCGAATCAAGGGATCCGGCTTTCAGCGATCGTGTGGTTAATAACTATTCGATAGTTATAGGAAGTGACAGCGCTTCTCCGCCCCAGGTACTTGTTAATAATTCTATAGTAAATCTTCTTCAGGAACCGGAGCCGGCAGGGCCGGACGGAACCCCGTTTGCGGCTGTGAAATGGGCGGACGGCTCCAAGGCCGGGGTGGAATTGGATCTGGGAGAAAAAATGGGTTCTTTGCAGGCCAATATTGAAATGAGAGATACTTATCTGCCGGCCTTCGGCGCCCAAATTGATACCCTGGCCCAGGGAATCGCTTTAGCCGTGAATGCTTTACATAATACCGGCCAGGGATTAACGGTAAGTGCCGGGATAGATTTTTTTACTCTTGAGGACGGATCTAGTCCGACAACAGGTTCTCCCGTCACAGCGGCAACTATTACTTTAAATTCAGTCATCAGTGATGATTTGAGTATGATTGCAACCGGTCTTAACACTGATGATGCTGGTGATCCGTTAACAGAAGTGAATGTGGGAGACGGCAGTGTTGCCCAGGCAATTTCGTCTTTGTCCGGTGGCTGGTCTGCCTTGCAAACCCAAATTGAGGCACATTTGTTTGATCCGTTGGGTTTGGATGATCTAAATCCGGTACTTGCGTCTTCGTTTAGCGATTACTACGGGGCTAATGTTGCCCAACTGGGTGTTGATGTCCAGCAGGCAGACCGGATGAAGGCTAGCCAGGATGTTCTGGTGACTCATATTTATAATCAACGGGAATCTGTCTCCGGGGTTTCACTTGATGAAGAGATGACGAACCTGGTGAAATTTCAGAAGAGTTATACTGCCGCGGCCAGGATGGTGACAATGATGGATGATATGCTTAATACGATCGTAACCGGGATGGGGATAACAAGATAAGGAGAGATCAAGGATGCGCATTACCAATAACATGCTAAGTCAAAACCTTTTGCGTAATCTGGAATCAGCGTTAGGAAAAATGGATAATTTGCAAAATCAAATGTCTTCCGGTTTAAGGATCACAAAGCCTTCCGATGATCCTGTGGGAATTCAAAATGCCTTGCGCATGAAGAGCGGTATTTCTGCTGTCGAGCAGTGGAAGAGTAATGCTGACGAGGCCTTGCAGTTTATGTATACGACTGACAGTGTTATGGAGAGTATTTCATCGATGCTGCAGCGGGTAAAGGAGCTTACGGTTGAAGGGGCCAATGGGAGTTTATCTGTGGAAGATAAAAACATTTTAGCTCTCGAAGTGGATCAAATCTCGGAGCAACTTCGGATAACGGCAAATACGCAAATTGGGTCAAAATATATTTTCTCGGGTACCAAAACAGATCAGGAACTACTGAAAGCGGACGGGACGTGGCAGGGAAATGATCAGGCAATTAAGTTTGAAGTAGGCAATAATTTAAGCCTTCCTATTTCTGTTAACGGCCAAACTTTGTTTAAAACTCCTCTTACAGTTGACCCAGTGACAGGTTTGCCTTTCCCTGGGATATTCGATACCTTGAGTACCTTAAGTACAGCCTTGAAGACTGATGATACAGCAGGGATTCAGGATGCCTTGCGAAATATTGATGGTAATATTGATAATGTTTTGGTTCATCTCGCGGACTTGGGGGCGCGGACTAACCGGATAACAACAATTAGTGAGCAATTGGATTCGACATCTTTAAATCTGCAGCAGAATCTTTCCGATCTTGAGGATGCGAATATAGCGAAAACAATTACCGATTTTAAGAATCAGGAAAACGTTTATAAGGCAGCCTTATCCGTTGGAGCAAAAATTATTCAGCCATCATTAGTAGATTTTATAAGCTAGACCGGAGGAAGTTACTTCCATGCTGAAACTTAACATTTCTACTCAGCCCATCCGTTTGGAATATACCATTCAAAATGCCCGGTTGGATTTGCAGTTTCCCCGCCCTGTGGTGCAAATGGAGACAACACCGCCAAGGTTGGAGATTCGTCAACCCCGGGGAGAACTGACTATTGACCAGACGCCCTGCCGTTACTCCATCGGTCTCAAGAATCTCGCCGATTTTGCCCGGGATAATGCTGCCCTTGGTAAGCAAACTGCCCTGGAAACTATTGCCCGAATTGTCGAAGAAGGCAACCGGATGGCACAGATTGAGAACAAGTCAAATGCCATTGCCGAGATAGCAGCCGACTCCATGCTTGTCGAACCTCCTGAGATTACTTATGCACATATCGACTCCCCCATAATTAACTATCAGGCAAATCCTGTGCAATTTAACTTTATCGCCGGGAAGGTAAACTATATCGTCCAACCCGGTACTGTCCAAGGTGATTACCAGCCCGGGAGCGTCGATATTCGGGTTACTCAATACCCCAGTATTGAGATTTCAGTAGTGGATATCCAGGTATGAAGAACACTCTCTCTGTAGGAGGCATGCAATGAAAATACAGTCAACCAGATTTGGTGTACTGGAAGTAGGAGAAGAGCAAATAATCAGCTTTCCCCAGGGAATCCCCGGTTTCCCTGAGGAGAAGATGTTTGTTTATCTACCTCATGAAGCGGATAGCCCTTTTTCTTTTCTCCAGTCGGCAACGGAAGCTAATCTGACTTTCCTGTTAGCCGATCCTTTTGCTTTTTATCCAGACTATGAATTTATCTTGGAGGATGAAATTGCCAAGGAATTGGACCTGTCACCGGAAAGTCCGCCTCAGGTTTTTTTGATTGCTACGGTTAAAGGTAAACTGACTGATATGACAGTGAATCTGTTGGCGCCTTTAGTGATTAATCAGTTTAAGCGTAAAGGCAGGCAGGTCATTCTGGACAAGCCGGAGTATGTTATCTGGCAAAAACTGTTTCCGGACGGTTTACCGCAAGCAGCCGGCGAGGAGGGAAAATAAGATGTTGGCACTTACCCGCAAAGCCGGCGAACGCATCGTCATCGGTGACAATATCGTGGTGACGGTGGTCAGTATTAAGGGCGACAGTATCCGCCTGACCATTGAAGCCCCTAAAGAGATCAAAATCTACCGCGGGGAGATTTATGATGCCATTGCCGCCGAAAACAAACAAGCCGCCGTTCCCTGTGATTTGACGGATTTGGAACTGCTGAAATCATTAAAAATCAAGAAGTAAGGTACTTAATGTCAAAAAAAAGAGAATTTCATTCCGGGTATTGATTTCAGTATTGTATAATTAATTCAGGAAAGTATGTAAAAAGGTGTGACTTGTTTAATCGATGCCGAAATGAAAGAAATCTTCGGGATGATTCTGGGGAAATTAGATTCCTTGGATAAAAAGGTAATAAAAAACTCTCTTGAACTTGAATCAATGCAGTCTGATATGAAGACAATAATAAAAGTTCAAAGAAGTCAATCCCAAGAACTTAACCGGAAATTAGACGATATATCAGATGATATAAAAAAGGACATTAGTTTGCATTCAACTGCAATAAAAGATGTATCAATAGATGTTCGAAAACTTGAAGAAGGTCAGATATCGCTGGAGAAAGACGTTTCTGCTCTGATAAGAAGAATTGGTTAATTAATAAAACTACCCTGTGCGGGTAGTTTTACTGAGTCGGATTGATCCGGCTCTTTTTTATTTATATTCAGGATTAGTTCAGTTAAAAATGAAAAAAGCAAATTTCCTTGATTTCAGTAAAATAGGATAAAAACCGGAGCAAACAAAAGAATAAACGATTAATCAGGCTATAAATACCGGATATGGCTAGTGATAGACCTAAGGTAAAAGTCCTAAACCTGCGATATATTAAATGAGCGGCAGAACCCATCACCTAGCCGGCCGGAGGGGAAAGCGTTCTGCTGCCGGCAACAAAAAATGCCTGGGCAAGGATGCCCGGCGGAAGAATCAAGGAGGAAAAAAAGAATGATTATTAACCACAATATGTCTGCTATTAACACCCTTCGTCAAATGGGCATCAATGAGAAAAATACTTCTGTCTCTTTAGAGAAACTGTCTTCCGGTCTCCGCATTAACCGCGCCGGTGACGACGCAGCAGGTCTGGCAATCTCTGAAAAAATGCGCGCTCAAATCCGGGGCTTGGACCAGGCTTCCCGTAACGCCCAAGACAGTATTTCCTTAATTCAGACGGCAGAAGGCGCGTTGAACGAGTCACATTCTATTCTGCAACGGATGCGGGAACTCGCTGTTCAATCTTCCAATGACACCAATACTGACGCTGACCGAACCGAACTTCAAAATGAAACAAAACAGCTTATCACAGAGCTGGACCGTATTGGTAACACTACTGAGTTCAATACGAAAAAACTTCTTGACGGCTCTGCCTTAGGCGTAACCGAGGAAGTGACAGGTAGTGTAAGAGTAAACAATAATTCGCTTCTGACCATAGATTCGGCAGCTATGGCTGCTGCTGTCAGTGCTGCGGCAACAGGTGCATTGGTGAATGGAGCTTACATGATCGTCAAAATTGCAGAAGCGGCAGCTACTACATTTACTGCTGCCGATTATCGAATTATTGGTCCTGATGGTACAACAAGTGCAGATATTACCCTTGCTACCACAGCAATTACTCTTACTACTAACATAGTAGGCGTCGGAACTGATATTGACCTCAGTGGTTCATTAGACTTTACCGACATGAGAGTCGGTGAAAGCATCAGTCTTGTCTTTGGTAAGCACGAAGCAGCAAGTTCTACTTTGGGTGAATCTATTATGACTCAAATTGGGGCGAACGCAGGCCAAACTGCGTTTATCTCAATCAAGGATATGAGAGCTGATGCTATTGGTGTTAAAGACATTGATATTTCTACCGAGTTTGGCGCCCAAACTGCGATTGAAACAATAAATAATGCAATCGAAAAGGTTTCCGCCCAAAGAAGTGCATTGGGGGCTATGCAGAACCGCCTGGATCACACGATTAATAATCTTGGTACCTCGTCAGAAAACCTAACCGCTGCCGAGTCCCGGATTCGTGATGTAGACATGGCCAAAGAGATGATGACCTTCCAAAAGAACAGTATTCTTCAACAGGCTGCTCAAGCGATGCTGGCTCAAGCCAACCAACAGCCTCAAGGTGTCCTGCAGTTACTTCAGTAACAGATAGACCAGTTTGAAATAGCTACTTGCAAGAAGAGATCGGCTTTAATGTCGGTCTCTTCTCTGCCCAGGGTGAGCTATAAATATTTTCCCGGTTTATCTAAACAATATTTTAAGGGAGCGAATATCCGTGAACAAAACGTTAAGTATTTGTATGATGGTCAAAAATGAAGAAAGAAACCTGGAACGCTGCCTGGAGAGTTTACGGGAGTTAATGAAAAATGTTGCAAGCGAATTGATTATTGTTGATACCGGATCTGACGATAATACGGTGGCAATTGCACAACGATATACTGATAGAGTCTATCATCACCCATGGAATAATAACTTCTCGGAAATGCGCAATATTAGCATTAGCTATGCCTCCGGAGAATGGCTATTCATTATTGATGCCGATGAAGAGTTATTGGAACCACAAAACCTGATCCTGTTTTTAAAACAAACTCATCCAAAGTCAGTTGCCGGAGGAGCTTTACTTGTAAAAAATCTAACCGCAGATAATGCTGAGAAGAATATTGTTGTATTGAATTCTGCCAGAATATTTCGTAACGACGGTAACTTTCGTTATGAAGGTGCGGTTCACAATATGCCGGTTATTAACGGTCAAATACTGGAGATAGAAGCAACTTTGAATCATTATGGGTATAACTCTACGGATCATGAACTAATGGAACAGAAGTTTATTAGAACAAGCAAAATTCTTAAAGATGAACTGGAAAAAAATCCGGATAATATCTATTACAGATTCCAATTATCTGTTACATATATGATGCACAAAGAGTACGGGAAAGCACTTGAGGAAATAGAACAAGCTTATCAAATAATGGAGGAAAGGGCTGCCGACAAAAAGAAGCATCTTTATGTATATTGCCAGCTCGCCCGATCCTATATGAGGTTGGGCAAATATCAGGAAGTTGAAAAAGCATGTCTGGAAGGAATTGCGATTGAAAATGAGTATATTGATTTATATTTTTATAATGCACAGGCACAAGCAGCTCAAGAAAACTATGAACAGGCAATAGATAATTATTGCCAATTTATTAAACTCGTCGAAAACTTCGATAAATTGGAGATCAAGCGTAACCCGGCAATAAATCACTATACACTGTCTCATGTTGATGAGGCTTTATATAATGTTTCTGTGATGTTTTATAAAACAGGACAATTTGATCAGGCAATAACTTATATTGATAGACTTATAAGTACCAGGAACGTGGATGCTGAATTACTGGCACGGGCTATTCCCCTGCTCGTAGAAACATGTTTCGCGGCACAGGTTTTCAAGTGTTTAAGAGACATATTAAGTCGAGTAAAAGCCCAATCGATAAAACTTTTTGAACAAGCTTTGTATTGTATTGAACAAAATAGAGTGAAATTAGCCAAAAAGCAGGAGCAAGACTTCTATCAAGTGTTTGCTTGTTACGAAGGTCAATATGGGGTATTAAATCAAATCCGTCTATTGTATAGTAACGGAGATGTTGAAGAATTAAATAAGGTTATTTCCTTATCAATGCAGGCATTTGATTTAAATACTTTACCGGACTATTATGGAGATCTGTTATATTATTTAACTAAATTGGGTAAACCTGAAGAGTTGTTGGGCAATGTAACAGATTTAAATGCCATAAGATATTTAAAATACTTTGCAGATGAATATGGCTCAACACTTAATGAGGCGATTCTTGCTTATTGCTCAGATGATTTCCAGGATAGATTTACAAAAATACGCAGCAAAAAAATATTATTGAAATACGTACTCTTCTCGGAAGAATTCTCTGATGAAAATTATCTGTTAATATTTCATAAATATCTAACGAATGGAATTGCCTATGTTCAACAAATTTACAATCCTTTTGTATTAGAACAAGAACTAATTCATGATGTCAAATCCGTTGAAGAAGCGTTTTTGCTATTTATGCTAAAAGCGATGTCGAGTAAGGATGATGAAAGCCGCTATGTCCGGTATTTAAAGAACGCTGTCATGATGTTTCCGGAGATGAACAGAGGAATAAGGCTATTACTTAAAGAAAAGGAAAAATCAGTTAATAATATAGCTCGAGAAATTACTGATCTGAAATCACAACTTCTCGAACATATCAAAACATTGCTCGATGCAGGCCAAGGAGCTTTAGCGAAAAAAGTCATAGAGGAATACGAAAAAATCAGTGGACCTGGTATCGAGTCATTAATGCTCAAATCTCAGGCAATGTTACTTTAACTATTAAAGTAAACGCCTAATAAGAACAATGTGTACAAAGGAGTAT
>DATMXV010000135.1:0-10758 GCA_035561335.1 Desulfitobacteriaceae bacterium | reverse complement strand
GTACATATGGACAGGACATTTCGCGGTCTTTTAGCCGGCATGGCAGCAGGCCTTATAATGAATTTATGGAATTTAGCCGATTTTTATTTGTTGAAGATAACTCAAATAAGGTTTTTGGATTGGGCTGCAGTTTTGATAACTTGGTCCAAACCAGCAGACAGTCTTGCCACTATATTTTCTTTTACAATACAGTTGCTCTGGGATGGGCTCCTGGGGATTCTTTTTGCTCATTTACTTGTTTCAATAACCTCCAGGGGAATAATTATTAAATCAGCATATTTCAGCCTGATGTGCTGGTTTATATTTATCATTATAGTAAATTTATTCCGGGTACCGTTTTTATCCGGTGTACAGTCTGTTCCGGGAGCAATATCAAATGTATTCGCTGTAATCCTATGGGGGATATCGTTAGGTTTTACTCTGAAAAGACTGGATAGACCAGCCTGAATGTTAACAACATTCAGGAGATCTGTCCGGGCCCTCATCAAGGGGGAGGCCTTATTTTGGAAATGAGTTGGAATTTTAAGGGAATAATTATTTATGGACCCATGTTGATTTTAGATGTAATGACAAATGAATTGAATAAGTAAGGGTTTATCTGGCAATAGTAGGGAGTGACTGTTTTCCGGGATTTTAATTAGTTTTAAAATTCGTTAAAAAAATTTTATCCGGAAACATCTGAACTGAAATATGACTCAAACCAGTTCATATACTCTACTATGGAGGGATGCCCGTGGAAAATTCTGTTCAGTTGGGAACGAAAAATTACAAGGATAGTATCAGCGCCCGTTTAAGGGAATTACGTGATCAGGAGGCCCTGCCTTTTCAAATTCAGGAGATTCAACAAGGTAAATATTGGCTGATATTATGTGATTTTCAGTCTGATGAGATTTCGGAAGACAAACAAACAGTTTTTAAAATCCAACGCTATTATTTAGCCAATGCCTTAACCGAGACAATTTTATTGAATTGGGAAGAAGATTATGTACGGAAAAGTCTTGGCCGTAAATATAACCTTAATCAAGATGAATGTTTGGCCTTGCTTCCTCAGGTCCTTCAATATCTTAATGGAGATTTAGGGTACAGCAGCAAGTTATACAGGGAACGCCGTAAAGCTTCATTATTAACAAAAATACTGGCCTGCCTGGAAGACAACTCATTTTTTGATGTGGAAGGTTTTTTACGTTTCAGAGCGCAGAATTATAAATTGGAAGTGGATAAGGCTATTGCTTATACAGTTGATGAATATATTATGCAAAAGGAATATGTGGAGTTTATCGAACTGTTAAAACATTTTTTGGATACGCAAACTCCCCGGATAGATACCTTGCATGTAGTCATTAGTTCCGAAGGTAAGTTTCATCTTTTTAATGATCAAGCGGAAAAGGTGACAGGCCAGTTTTTAGATAACATTTCATTTTCGGACAAGAGTGAAAGTGAATTATCTTATGAAGATTTACTGATTAGTTCACTCATTGCTGTAGCTCCCCGGCAGGTCGTTTTACATATTTGTTTTGATGGTTATCGCGACACCCTGCAGACGGTCAGGAAAGTATTTAAAGATAGAATAAGTTATTGTTCAGGCTGCGCAATCTGCGATAAGCTTTGAAATAGAAATATAATTATGATATAATTACAAAAATATGTTTATTGCAAAGCGATGACAGGAAAAAGTAACTTGGATCTATGCGTCAGAGAGGAAATGTCCCGGCTGAAAGCATTTCCCGCAGATTGACTGGTGAAAACCATCCTGGAGTGTTTAGCTGAAAGATGAGGCAAGTAAGCTTTACCGTTTTCCTGCGTTAAAGGATCAAAGCAAAGATGTTTGAGTCTTTAATTTGGGTGGAACCACGGGAGAAAACTCTCGTCCCTAGCGGACGAGGGTTTATGTTTTCACTATCAGAAAGTATAAATTTTGGGTCAGCATAAGTGCAACTAAGGCTTTCACTGGCGCCTAAAGGCTTGGCGAAAGCCAAGTTTTCTTTATCTGACTGAAACAGGTTTCTGAAGATAATTTTGGAGAGGGGTTTAATATGATCAAGATTACTTTAAAAGATGGTTCAGTTCGTGAGGTTGAGCAAGGAACTACAATTCTCGAATTTGCCGGCTCTATTTCACGTAGTATAGCAAAAACCGCCATTGGCGGAAAAGTGAATGGCGAAACCAAAGATCTTTCCTTTTCTTTAAATGAAAATGCCGAGGTAGAAATCGTTCCCCTTGAGAGTGAAGCCGGTTTGGAAATCTTACGTCATTCAACCTCCCATCTGCTTGCTCAGGCGGTACAGCATCTGTTTCCCGGGACAAAGTTTGCGATAGGGCCGGCAATAGCGAATGGGTTTTACTATGATTTTGATTCTGAGCATGTTTTTATTCCTGAGGATTTCCCGGCTATTGAGGCGGAAATGCTCCGGCTTGCCAAGGCTGACAACCCTTTCCAGCGCAAAGAACTTCCCAGAGAGCAAGCTTTGGAGTTTTTTGCCGGACGAGGGGAAAAGTACAAGGTGGAACTCATTGAAGACCTCCCTGAGGGGGCAACGATTTCCATGTATACACAAGGGGATTTCACTGATCTTTGTGCCGGTCCCCATGTTCCGGCTACCGGTACTCTTAAAGTTTTTAAACTCTTAAACCTTGCCGGCGCCTATTGGCGCGGTAATGAGAGAAATAAAATGCTCCAGAGGATCTATGGCACTGCTTTTGCCAAAGCTGCGGATCTGGAAGACTATCTGTTTAAGCTTGAAGAAGCCAAGCGCCGGGACCACCGCAAGTTGGGTCTGGAACTGGATCTCTTCAGTCTGCACGAAGAAGGCCCCGGTTTCCCGTTTTTCCACCCTAAAGGGATGATCCTGCGTAATGAACTGGAGGATTTCTGGCGGCAGGAACATCGCCGGCATGGTTACCAGGAGATCAAAACCCCGATTATTTTGAACCAGGCCCTTTGGGAGCAATCGGGGCACTGGGACCATTATCAGGATAATATGTATTTTACCAAGATTGATGGGGAAAATTATGCCGTTAAACCAATGAATTGTCCGGGCGGAATGATTATGTACCGGACCCGGCTGCGCAGTTACCGTGATTTGCCAATGCGGGTTGGCGAACTGGGTTTGGTTCACCGCCATGAATTGTCAGGCGCTTTGAATGGCTTGCTTAGAGTAAGGAACTTCACCCAGGATGATGCCCATATATTCATGCTGCCTTCTCAGATTAAAGAAGAAATTGTCGGGGTCATCGAATTAGTGGACCATTTCTATAAAATATTCGGTTTTGAATACAAGGTCGAGCTTTCCACCAGGCCGGAGAATTCAATGGGGTCTGATGAAACATGGGAGATGGCTACCAGGGTTTTACAGGAAGCACTTGAGGAGAAAGGGATAGATTTTAAGATTAATCCCGGCGATGGGGCGTTCTATGGCCCGAAAATTGATTTTCACCTGCGTGATTGCCTTGATAGGACCTGGCAATGCGGGACAATTCAACTTGATTTTCAAATGCCGGAGAAATTTGATTTAACTTATATCGGTGAAGATGGCCAGAAACACCGGCCGGTTATGATTCACCGGGTGGTCTACGGAAGTATTGAACGGTTTATTGCTTTGCTGACTGAACACTATGCAGGAGCTTTTCCTGTTTGGCTGGCCCCGGTTCAGGTACGGATCCTGCCTATTAGTGAGAAACATCATGACTATGCGGAAACTATTGCCAGCCAAATGAAGGCTTTGGATGTCCGGGTTGAGGTTGATCAGCGCCGTGAAAAGATCAATTATAAAATCAGAGAGGCCCAAACCGAAAAAATACCCTTTGCCCTGATTGTGGGTGATCAGGAAGCGGAAGCCGGAAGTGTTGCTGTCCGGCGTTATGGAGAAAAAAATGCCGGGGAAAAAATGCCTTTAGCCGATTTTCTGGCGCTGATCACGGAAATGATTAAGAACAGGACCGGCACAGCCAAGAAATAGTACCACTTGCTTCCATAAATAAAGATTTGACATGGTATATGTTTTAAGGATATAATACTTTTACTAAGTAGAAGCCATCCGCTTCTCACCTCATGGCAGGCGTCGATGAGTGTATCTTCGAATCTGGGGCTCTTTGCTTTAATGCTCTTGGATATTTATTGAGGACGGGTGGCAGTAATGTTACCTGTCCTTTTTGATTTGTTACTGACAAATTGTTTAATAATTTTAGAATGAAAAAATTCGGAGGTGTTTTCTTATCAGTAAGGACTTACGGATTAATGAAGAAATCCGGGCTCGGGAAGTTCGTCTCGTTGGTGAAGATGGTGAACAACTTGGGATTATGCAAGGTCGGGATGCCCTGAGAATATCGGTGGAAAAGTCTTTGGATTTGGTTGAAATTGCGCCAATGGCCAAACCGCCGGTATGTAAACTTATGGATTATGGGAAATATAAATATGAGCAGGCCAAAAGAGACAAGGAAGCCCGCAAACACCATAATACCATGGAGATCAAAGAGGTTAAACTCCGGCCTAATATTGAGGATCATGATTTTGAGACAAAGGCCAGAAATGCGATCCGCTTTTTAAATGACGGGGACAAAGTCAAGGTAACCATAATGTTCAGGGGCCGGGAAATTACGCATCCGGACCTTGGTAAAGTTTTGTGTGTTCGACTTGCTGAATTCTGCAAGGATGCAGGGACTGTTGAACGTGACGCTAAACTTGAGGGCCGCAATATGATTATGATTTTAACCCCGGTTAAACATGACTAATAGAGAGGGGGCTAACTCATATGCCGAAAATGAAAACTCATCGTGGTGCTGCGAAACGCTTTAAAAAGACCGGAACAGGAAAAGTAGTTCGTCATCACGCTTTTACCAGTCACATTTTGGAGAAAAAATCTCCGAAACGCAAACGTAAACTTCGTAAATCTACTATTATGAGTGCCGGTGATGTTAAACGGATTGCCAACATGATTGCTTACATGTAAATATTGCAATAAATATATGAGATAATAAAGGAGGTCTTCGCTATGGCCCGTGTAAAAAGAGGGGTAACGAAGCATCGCAGGCATAAAAAAATTCTGAAGTTAGCCAAAGGGTTCCGGGGGGCGAAAAGCAAGCTTTTCCGGCCTGCTAATGAGCAAGTTTTAAAATCTTTGGCCTATGCTTATGTGCATCGTAGAGATAAGAAGGGTGATTTCCGTAAACTTTGGATTACCCGTATTAACGCGGCCGCCCGCTTGAATGGAATGTCTTACAGCCGAATGATGAATGGTTTAAAATTAGCCGGGGTGACTGTTAATCGGAAGATGCTCGCGGATCTGGCTGTTAATGATGCCGCAGCCTTCACTCAATTAGTAAATACCGCCAAGGAAAAAGTAAACGCTTAAAGCGGAGGGTGCAGATGCGCCCTTTTTGCATATTTAATAATATTAGGTTTCATCTTGGTTTTACGGCTCGGCAGGTTGCTTTTTCGGAGGTGAGTACATTTGTTGGTGTCCCTGCAAAATGAACAGGTTAAACAGGTTGTTAATTTACGGCGGCGCAAGGGGCGTGAAGAGGCCCGGCAATTTGTAGTTGAAGGACGCCGTTTTCTGGAAGAGGCTTTAAACCGTGAAGCCGGGATTCTGAGAATCTTTATATGTCCTCAACGGGAACAGCCGGAATGGCAGCCTTTATTAAAAGAATCAGCAGACAGACAAATCCCGATCATTGAAATTGATGAACGGGTACTATATAAAATAAGCTCGACAGTTGAACCACAGGGGATTCTTGCCGTAGTACGGCAACCTGTTTTTACATGGAAAGACCTGACAGTGGATTCCCGGACTGTGCTTTTAATCATTGACGGTGTTCAGAATCCCGGTAATTTAGGGACCATCCTCCGCACTGCTTTGGCTGCCGGAGTATGCCAGGTCTGTTTGACAAAGGGTACGGTTGATCTCTATAATGACAAGGTTTTGCGCAGTACCATGGGGGCAATCTTTTCTTTAACGGTTTTAGCAGACCTTGCGCCGGAAGAGATCATCGATTATTGCCGTTCGCGAGGCTTAAAGTTAATAATCGCCGACCTTGAGGGCGAGGTAATCTACAAGTCCGGAATGCTGAAACTGCCTTTGGCTTTAGTTGTTGGCAATGAGGCTAATGGTCCGTCTCCGCTCTTTAGTGCTTGGGCCCGGCAACACTTGAAGATCCCGATGAATTATAATGTGGAATCTTTAAATGCGGCTATGGCAGCCGGGATATTACTCTATGAAATTGTCCGGCAACGGGATTTCTGCTAACTGGTTTTCTTGTAAAAATCGTTTGGGATATGCTATAATCTGTATGAACCGTAAAGAATCCATACCGGGAAAGGTGGGCGTTATCTTGTCACCTGCGGAGTGGTTTTGGAAGATTTTTGAGGTAACAGGTTCTCCCAATGCATATTTACTTTATCGAAAGTATACAAATCAATAATTAAGTGTAAAGCGATGAGCGGGTAAAAGGAATGTTTTCTTTTCAGGGAGGAATGGCCAGAGACTGCAAGCCAGCCAAGAAATATTCCTCCTTAATAATTAAGATAAATTATACTTAAGGTTGAATTTCGCCTGGGAGTGGCTTATTGATAAGTAGGTAAGCCCGGTTTCCTCCGTTAAGGGAATTATAAGTGTAGTCTATTGGCTAAAACTGGGTGGTACCACGGGAATGGGTTCTCGTCCCTTTATTTTGGGATGCGGAATTCTTTTTTTTATACTGGTTTGAACAAGAACAGACTGGAAAGGGTGATAATATGAAGGATGAGGTTCGTCGTCTGGAAGAAGAAACACTGAAAAATTTGCAGGCACTGACTTCTCTGGAAGAACTTCAGGAGCTAAAGGTAAAAGTATTGGGCAAGAAGGGTACCTTTACTGCTCTTTTGCGAAAAATGGGGGGATTAAGTCCGGAAGAACGACCGGTTTTTGGCCAAATTATTAATGAAGCCCGGGACAGGCTGGAAAAAGCCTGGAATGAACACAGTACTTATTTGGAAGAAGCGGCACTTACAAGGCAGTTGGATACCGAACGCCTGGATATAACATTGCCGGGGTATAACCTGGCCCGCGGGCATCAGCATCCTTTGACAAAAGTTATTGAAGAGATTGAAACAATTTTCCTGGGAATGGGTTTTCAGATTGCTGAGGGACCGGAGATTGAAACAGACTACTATAATTTTGAAGCCCTTAACCTTCCCAAGGACCATCCGGCCCGGGAGATGCAGGATTCTTTTTATATCACTGAAGAAATTCTTTTGCGTACCCAGACATCACCGGTGCAAATCCGCACTATGGAAAAGCTTTGTCCCCAATTACCTGTCAAAATAATTGCTCCCGGCAAGGTTTACCGCAATGATGATGATGCTACTCATTCGCCGATGTTCCATCAGGTAGAGGGTCTGGTAGTGGACCGGGGGATACGCATGTCTGATCTGAAGGGAACCCTCCTGAATTTTTCGCGGCAAATGTTTGGCCCCGAGCGGGAGATCCGTTTGCGGCCCAGTTTCTTTCCGTTTACTGAACCCAGTGCGGAGGTTGATGTTTCTTGTATGCTTTGCGGCGGCGAGGGCTGCCGGATTTGTAAGAACAGCGGCTGGATTGAGATTTTGGGTTCCGGAATGGTTCATCCCCGGGTCTTGGAAATGGGCGGGTACGATTCCCGGGAAGTCACCGGTTTTGCTTTCGGAATGGGAGTAGAACGGATCGCCATGCTTAAATACGGGATTGACGATATGCGTCTCTTATTCGAAAATGACTTGCGCTTTTTACAGCAGTTTTAGGGGGGAAGGCTATGAAAGTCAGTCTGAATTGGTTAGGACAACTTGTTGATATTAAGGAAAGTGCCGATAATCTTGCGGAAACCTTAACCCGGGGAGGGATTGAAGTTGGCAGTGCCGAAAATTTAGATCAGGGTCTTGACGAGGTTTTTATTGGGGAAATCAAGGAATTAACCAAGCATCCCAATGCAGATAAGCTTTGGGTTTGTGATGTTAACCTCGGTACAGAGGTATTAAAGATTGTTTGCGGGGCCCAGAATATGAGAACAGGAGACAGGGTCCCGATGGCCAGGGAAGGAGCAGATTTGCCCAACGGTATGAATATCCGGACAGCGGAAGTACGGGGAGTAGTTTCAGAGGGAATGCTCTGTTCTGCCGGAGAACTGTTGCTTGATGATTCAGTGGGAGATGCGCGCAGTGAAGGCGGGATTCTGATTTTAAGTCCCGATGCGCCAATCGGTGAAAAGCTGGCAGTTTTCCTGGGTTTGAATGACAGTGTTCTGGACCTGGAGCTTTATCCGAATCGTCCGGACTGTTTGGCTATGGTTAACGTGGCCCGCGAGGTTTCCCTGTTAGCCGGAGAAAAGCTGAATTTGCCGGATTGGGTTGATTATGCCAAAAAACCGGATGTGCCCCTTAGACAAACTCCCGGGATCAAGATCGAGGAACCGGAGCTTTGCTGGCGTTATACCGGATTGCTTGTTGAGGATGTCAAAATAGCCCCTTCACCCGAATGGATGCAGCGCAGATTGCGGGCATCCGGGGTCAGGCCGATCAATAATATTGTTGATATTACCAACTATTGCATGCTTGAACTTGGACAGCCCTTGCATGCCTTTGACCATGATAAAGTTTCCGGGTCAATTCATGTGCGCTGTGCTCATGAAGGAGAAAAGTTAATTACTTTAGACGGTATGGAACGGAAACTTGAGACCGATATGCTCCTGATTGCCGATGATAAACAGGCCCTGGCGCTTGCCGGGGTGATGGGAGGCCTGGACAGTGAGATAACCGCCGAAACCAAACGTATTTTTGTAGAATCCGCCCATTTTGCCGGGTTCAGTATCCGCCGGACCAGCCGCAGGCTTGGTTTAATGTCAGAAGCCTCAAATCGTTTTGAAAAAGGTGTTAATCCTTACGGAGTTATTATGACTCTCAACAGGGTTAGTGATCTTTTAGCGGAAATGGGGGCCGGCCGCCCTGTGGCCTTGGTTGAAGAAACAAAATATCTGCCGCCGCTGGTCAAAATAAATCTTTCTCCTGAACATACATCTGAAGTATTAGGAGTAGAGGTGCCCAAAAACGAGGTTTGCCAGGTGTTGGCGAAACTGGCTTTTCCCTATACGGATAATGGCCGGGAATTGCTGGTTGAGATTCCTTCCTATCGGCCGGATTTACAAATTGAAGTGGATTTGATTGAAGAGGTGGCAAGGTCAATCGGTTATGACCGCATTCCAACTACATTACCCCATGGTAATCAAACCCAGGGCAGCAGGACACCCGAACAGGAATTCCGCAGCCAATTACGCCGGGCCCTGATCAGCTTAGGGATGAATGAAGTTTTAACTTATTCTTTTATCCATCCTAAGAATGATCGGGAATGGGGAAGCCCATCTCAATCAATTACGATCTTAAACCCTTTACGGGAGGACTTAAAGGCTATGCGTACCTCCTTGATTCCAGGCTTATTGGATATCGCGGCCCGCAATATTTCCCGGCGCAATACCGATTTATGTATTTTTGAAATCGGGAATGTTTACCTGGCATCCGAACAGCCGCTTGTTAATCTTCCCCAGGAATCACCCCGGGTAGCCGGAGCGGTTATCGGTAAAAGTAAACGGCACTGGCTTAGTCCGGTGATAACCTATGATTTCTTTTATGTAAAAGGAATATTGGAAGAAATTGCCGGCGAATTTGGCCTGGTATTTAGCTATGAGGCGCCTCGGGACCAGGATTTACTCCATCCCGGCCGTTCTGCCGATGTCTATCTTAATCAAGTTAAGGTAGGTTATATGGGGGAGATTCACCCGGCAAAAGGAAAGGCCAGGGACTTGGACAGGATAGTAATCTTTGAATTGAATTTAGCTCAAATCATGCATAAACTTCGAATGGGCAAGCAGGTTCAATCTATTCCTAAATTCCCGGCTATGCAGAGGGACTTTGCGGTAGTTGTTCCCCTGGATACCCCGGCGGCGGCAGTCATGGCTAAAATCCGTTTGTTAGGCGGGGAACTTTTACAGCAGGTAGATATTTTTGATGTTTATACCGGAAAACCAATTCCTGATGACCGCAAAAGTTTGGGCTTTAGCTTGCGTTATCAATCTTTGGAACGGACCTTGAAAGATGATGAGGTAAATGCCCTCAATTCCCTTATTTTAGAGGGAATTCAGCAGGAATTTGCCGCAGAATGGCGAAAGTGATAATTTACAGGTGAAATATAGACAACGGTAAGAGAGATAATATATTTAATAGTTTAATTCAAGAGGCTGAATTCCGTAATGATTACCAGGTTCTGGATTTGATTTCCGGCCTCTGACTTTTGACTTCCAGGTGAGAGTGAGGGGTTAAAGATGTCACAAGAAATTAATAAGATTAATGTGGATATCTTTGGGGAAAGACTGGTTGTCCGTGGTGAGGGGACAGTTGCTCATATTCAGGGTTTAGCTTATGAGGTTGATAAGAAAATGCGGATTATCAGTGAGCGGCTACCGCGTTTATCCCTTCACCAGGTAGCTGTCCTGGCAGCTTTAAATTTCGCTGATGAACTTGCCAAGCTGCGTAAGGAATACGAGACACTAATGGAATTGTTGGGTGAAAGACCGGAGTAAGTTCAAATTCGGATGTAAAAAAACCACCAAACAATGGGTTTTTCCTTAATATAGTTATAACGACCCCCTGATAGAGTTCTGATTCAGGGGGTCAACTTTCTTTGGCAGAAGGTTTTAATTTCGTCTGAAAGTCCGGACAAGTTTTAGTTTAGGAATGTATAAAAAATACCTGATACAAGT